>NZ_JBHYKH010000245.1:0-13112 GCF_042741275.1 Streptomyces sp. NPDC058964 | reverse complement strand
CTTCCCCTCCTTCCCCTCTGAGCCCCTCGGGCGACGGCGACAGCGGCGGACGTCCCTCGGGACGTCCGCCGGTCCTTCCGCCGGTTGTCAGATGCCGAGTTCGTCCGTGATGAAGGCCAGCACCTCGTCGGACGAGGCGTCCTGCAGGCGTGCGCCCACGTCGTCCGTGCCGTCGGAGTGCGCGGTCCGCAGGCTCTTGAAGCGGGCGAGCAGGTCCTCCAGACGGGCGGTGACCGCCGCGTGCGCCTCGTCGTCGAGGGACGCGTCGGGCAGGTGGCTCTCCAGTCGGTCGAGTTCGGCCAGGACGCCCTCGGCCGGGTCCGTCTGCCCGGGTGCCAGTTCGGCGTGGAGGAGGCGGGCCAGGGCGAGCGGTGTCGGGTGGTCGAAGACGGCGGTGGCGGAGAGCCGGATGCCGGTGGCGGCGGTGAGCCGGTTGCGGAACTCGACCGCGGTCAGTGAGTCGAAGCCGAGCTCCTTGAAGGAGCGGGTCGCGCCGACCGCCGAGGGGCCGGCGAAGCCGAGCACCGCGGCCGCGTACGACTGGACGAGGTCGAGCAGCGCCGTCTCCCAGCCGTCGGCGGGCAGGGTGGCGAGGCGGGCGCGCAGTGCCTCGCCCGGGCCGCCCGCGCCCTCCGCTCCGGCGGAGGTGACGGTGGCCGCGCCGTGTGCGGTGGGCCTGGACTGGGTGCGGACGAGTCCGCGGTACAGGTGCGGCACGGGTGTGCCGTCGGTCGCGCCGCGCAGCGAGGCCGTGTTGAGGCCGATCGGCACGAGGTGCGGGTGGTCGTGGCCGTACGCGCCGAGCGCGGCGTCCAGGAGCGCGAGTCCCTGCTCGGGGTCGAGCGGGCGGACGCCGGAGCGGGCGAGGCGGCCGAGGTCGGCGGTGTCGAGGTGGCCGGTCATGCCGCTGGGCTCGGCCCACAGGCCCCAGGACAGGGCGGTGGCGGGTCGGCCGTTGGCGCGCCGGTGGGCGGCGAGGCCGTCCAGGTAGGCGTTGGCCGCGGCGTAGTTGGCCTGTCCGGCGTTGCCGAGGACGCCCGCCGACGAGGAGAACAGGACGAAGGCGTCCAGGTCTCGGTCGGCGGTGAGCTCGTGCAGGTGCTGTGCCGCCACCGCCTTGGGCGCGAGGACCGCTTCGAGCTTCTCCGGGGTGAGGCGGCCGAGGGTGGCGTCGTCGAGGACGCCGGCGGCGTGGACGACCGCGCGCGGGGCGTGCCGGTCCAGGAGGGCGGCGAGGGCGTCGCGGTCGGTGATGTCGCAGGCCTCGGCGACGACGGTGGCACCCGATTCGGTCAGTTCCTGGGTGAGTTCGGTGGCGCCGGGGGCGTCGGGGCCGCGCCTGCTCGTGAGGACCAGGCTCCGTACGCCGTGCTCGGTGACCAGATGGCGGGCGACGAGGGCACCGAGGCCGCCGGTGCCGCCGGTGATCAGGACGGTGCCGTCGGGCGCCCAGGTGTGCGGCTCGCCCGGTTCGGCGGGTTCGGTGCGGGCCAGGCGCGGGACGCGGATCTCGCCGTCGCGGAGCGCGAACTCGGGTTCGCCGGTGGCGAGGGCCGTCGCGAGCAGGGCGCGGGACGGGATCTCGGTGCCGATGTCGGCGAGGACGATCCGGTCGGGGCTCTCGGACTGTGCGGTGCGGACCAGGCCGTGCACGGCGGACTGCGCGAGGTCGGCGATGTCCTCGCCGGGTGCCGTGGAGACGGCCCCGCGGGTGACGACGACCAGGCGCGCGGTGTCGGTGCGGGGGTCGGACAGCCACACCTGGAGGTCGCCGAGGGTCTGCATCACGGCGTCGTCGACGGTGCTCTGCCAGTGCACGGGGGCCAGGACGGTGGCGATGCCGCCGTCGAGTTCCTCGGTGCTGAAGATCTCCGGCAGGCCGGGGAAGAGCGGGTCGTCGCCGAACACGGCCCAGTCGTCCGGGACTTCGGCGGCCCCGGGGCCGGGCAGCGCCGTCCACTCGACGCGGAAGAGGGTGTCGCGGAACGGGCTGCCGCTCGCCTGGGAGAGGCGGGCCAGCGCGTCGGCGGGCAGCTGACGGAGCCGGAGCGTGTCGACGGTGGCGACGGGCGCGCCGGCGGTGTCGGTGACGGTGACGGACACCGCGCCCTCGCCCGCCGTCCCGATGCGTACACGCAGGGCGGAGGCTCCGGCGCTGTGCAGGGTGACGCCGGACCAGTTGAACGGCAGCCAGGGGCCGCCGTCGCCCGCGTCCAGGAATCCGCCGAGCGCGATGGCGTGCAGGGCCGAGTCGAGCAGAGCCGGGTGCAGGCCGAACTCCGGTGCCTGTGCGGCGGTTTCCAGGGGGAGGGCGACCTCTGCGTACAGGGCGTCGCCGGTGCGCCAGGCGGAGCGCAGTCCGCGGAAGGCGGGCCCGTAGTCGAGGCCGAGGGCGCCGAGGTCGGCGTAGAGCCGTGAGGTGTCGACGCTCTCGGCGCCGTCCGGCGGCCACGGGGCGAGGTGTTCCCCGGACCGGGCGGGCGCCTGGGCGAGCAGGCCGGTGGCGTGCCGGGTCCACGGGTCCTCGGGCAGCGCGTCGGCGGGCCGCGAGTGCACGGTGACGGTACGGCCGTCGGCCTCGCCCGAGGCGGAGACCACGACGCGCAGCTGGACCTCTGCGCGCTCGGGCAGGACGAGCGGTGCCTCGAGGGTGAGGTCGGCCAGGTGCGGGTGACCGGCCTCGTCCCCGGCGCGCACCGCCATCTCCAGGAGCGCGGTGCCGGGCACGACGACGGTGGAGCCGACGGCGTGGTCCGCGAGCCAGGGCTGTGCGGTGAGCGAGAGGCGTCCGGTGAGCACCAGGGCGCCGTCGCCGGGCAGGGTGACGGCCGCGCCGAGCAGCGGGTGCCCGGCGTCGCTCTGGCCGACGGCACCTGGGTCGGTGGCGGCGACGGTGGGCTCCAGCCAGTAGCGCTCGCCCTGGAACGGATAGGTGGGCAGCGGCGTCCGGTCCGTGGCGCGGCCCGCGAACACGGCGTCCCAGTCGGGGCGTACGCCGTGGGCGACGAGCCGGCCGAGGGAGGCGAGGACGCGGGCGCGTCCGCCGTCGTCGCGGCGCAGGGTGCCGGTGACCACGGCGGTGTCGGCGCCGGCGTCGGCGAGTGTGTCGGTGAGGCCGCCGGTCAGGACGGGGTGCGGGCTGCACTCGACGAACACGGTGTGTCCGCTGTCGGCGAGGGAACGTACGGCGGGCTCGAAGCGGACGGTGTGGCGCAGGTTGCGGTGCCAGTAGCCGGCGTCCATCTCGTGGCCGTCGATGAGCCGGTCCTCGAGGGTGGAGTGCAGCGGGACGCGTCCGGCGCGGGGGCGTACGGGGGCGAGGAGTTCCTCCAGTTCCTCGCGCAGGGACTCCACGTGGGCGGAGTGGGAGGCGTAGTCGACGGGGATGCGGCGGGCGCGTACGCCGTCGTTCTCGCAGCGCTCCAGCAGGGCGTCGAGGGCATCCGGGTCGCCGGAGACGACGGTGGACGCGGGCCCGTTGACGGCGGCCACGGAGATCTGTCCCGGCCACTGTCCGAGGAGTTCCTCGACACGGGCGGCGGGCAGCGGCACGGAGACCATGCCGCCGGTTCCGGCGAGCCTGACCAGGGCGCGGCTGCGCAGGGTGACGACGCGGGCGGCGTCCTCGACGCTCAGCGCGCCGGCGACGCAGGCGGCCGCGATCTCGCCCTGGGAGTGTCCGACGACGGCGGACGGGACGACACCGAGGGACTCCCACAGCGCGGCCAGCGACACCATCACGGCCCACAGGGCGGGCTGTACGACGTCGACGCGCTCCAGCGAGGCGGCGCCCTCGGCACCGCGCAGCACGTCGAGCAGCGACCAGTCGGTGTGGGTGTCGACGGCGGCGGCGCACTCCTCCACCCGCGACCGGAACACCTCGGAGGTCTCCATCAGTTCCCGGGCCATGCCGACCCACTGGGAGCCCTGGCCGGGGAAGACGAAGACGGTCCTGCCGACGGGGCCGGCGAGGCCCTCCTCGACCGCGGCGGCCGGTGTGCCGTCGGCGAGGTCGGACAGGCCCTGGAGCAGCCGTCCGCCGTCGTCGCCGACGAGGACGGCCCGGTACTCGAAGGGGGTGCGGGTGGTGGCGAGGGAGTGGCCGACGCGGGCGAGGTCGGCGGCGCCGAGCTCACGCCCGGCGAGCTGCTCGCCCAGTCGGCGGGCCTGCTCGCGCAGGGCCTGGGGGGTGCGCGCGGTGAGCAGCCACGGCACGGGGCCGCCGTCCCGCTCCGGCTGCTCGGGTACGGCGGCGGGTGCGGGCGCCTCCTCCAGGATGACGTGGGCGTTGGTGCCGCTGAAGCCGAACGCGGAGACTCCGGCCCGGCGCGGTGCCGCGTCCCGGCGGGGCCAGGGCCGGGCCTCGGTGAGCAGGCGCACGGCTCCGGCCTGCCAGTCGATGTGCGAGCTGGGCTCGTCGACGTGCAGCGTGGCGGGCAGTTCCTCGTGGCCGAGGGCCTCGACCATCTTGATGACACCGGCGATGCCGGCGGCGGCCTGGGTGTGGCCGAGGTTGGACTTGACCGAGCCGAGCCACAGCGGGGTGTCGGCGGGGCGGTCCTGGCCGTAGGTGGCGAGCAGGGCCTGTGCCTCGATGGGGTCGCCCAGACGGGTGCCGGTGCCGTGCGCCTCGACGGCGTCGACGTCGGCGGGCGCCAGACCGGCGGTGGCCAGGGCCTGCCGGATGACGCGCTGCTGGGAGGGTCCGTTGGGGGCGGTGAGGCCGTTGCTGGCGCCGTCCTGGTTGAGGGCGCTGGCACGGACGACGGCGAGGATGTCGTGACCGTTGCGCCGGGCGTCGGAGAGGCGCTCGACGAGGACCATGCCGACGCCCTCGGCCCAGCCGGTGCCGTCGGCGGACTCGGCGAAGGCCTTGCAGCGGCCGTCGGCGGCGAGGCCGCGCTGACGGCTGAAGTCGACGAAGGTGTCCGGGGTCGCCATCACGGTGACGCCACCGGCGAGCGCCAGGTCGCACTCGCCGCGCTGCAGGGCCTGGACGGCCATGTGCAGGGCGACCAGCGAGGAGGAGCAGGCGGTGTCCACGGTGACGGCCGGGCCCTCGAGCCCGAGGACGTAGGAGATGCGGCCCGAGGCCACGCCGCCCGAGGTGCCGGTGCCGAGGAATCCCTCGACGCCGTCGGGGAGGTGGGTGTATCCGGCGCCGTTGCCGTAGTCGTGGTAGATGAGCCCGGCGAAGACGCCGGTGCTGCTGCCGCGCAGGGAGTGCGGGTCGAAGCCGCCGCGCTCCAGGGCCTCCCAGGAGGTCTCCAGCAGGAGCCGCTGCTGCGGGTCCATGGCGAGGGCCTCGCGGGGGCTGATGCCGAAGAAGGTGGCGTCGAACAGGGGCGCGTCGGGCAGGAAGCCGCCCTGGTCGGTGTAGCTGGTGCCGGGCCGCTCGCCGGTCGGGTCGACGACGGCGTCGATGTCCCAGCCGCGGTCGTCGGGCATGGCGCCCATGGCGTCTCCGCGGGTGGCGAGCAGCCGCCACAGGTCCTCGGGCGAGCGGACGCCGCCGGGGAACCGGCAGGCCATGGAGACGACGGCGATGGGCTCGTCGGTGCCGACGGCCGCGACGGTGCCGCCGGTGGCGGCGGGCAGGGAGCCGACGAGTTCCTCGCGCAGGTATCCGGCGAGCGCCTCGGGCGCGGGGTAGTCGAAGACCAGTGTGGCGGGCAGCCGCAGGCCGCAGGCGCCGGCGAGGCGGTTGCGGAACTCGACGCCGGTGAGCGAGTCGAAGCCCAGGTCCTTGAACGCCTGGGTGACGTCTACGGCCTCGGGTCCGCTGTGGCCGAGGACGGCGGCGGCGTGGGTGCGGACGACGTCGAGCAGCAGCGCGTGCTGTTCGTCGGCGCCGAGCCCGGCGAGCCGCGCGGCCAGTTCCCCGCCGCCCGCGGCCTTATCGGCGCCGCGGGCGGTGCGCCGAGACGGGGTGCGCACCAGGGCCCGCAGCAGCGCGGGCACCTCCTCGGGCGCGGCGGCAGCGGGCAGGTCGAGGTGGATGGGCACGAGCGCGGCGTGCGGCAGGGCGAGCGCGGTGTCGTAGAGGGCGAGTCCCTCGTCGCCGGTGAACGCGGCGGATCCGGAGCGGGCCATGCGGGCGCGCTCGGCCTCGTCGAGCGACTCGGCCATGCCGCCGCCCTCGGCGGCCCACAGTCCCCAGCCGAGGGACACGCCGGGCAGCCCGTGGGCGCGGCGGTGCGCGGCGAGGGAGTCCAGGTAGGCGTTGGCGGCCGCGTAGTTGGCCTGTCCGGGGTTGCCGAAGGTGCCGGCCGCGGAGGAGAACAGCACGAACGCGGAGAGGTCGGCGAGCCGGGTCAGCTCGTGCAGATGCCGGGCGGCGTCGGCCTTCGGGGCGAGGACCTTGTCGAGCCGTTCGGGGGTGAGCGAGCCGACCACACCGTCGTCGAGGAGACCCGCGACATGCACGACGGCGGTCAGCGGGTGCTCGGCCGGTACGCCGTCGAGGGCCGCGGCCACCGCGTCCCGGTCGGCCGCGTCACAGGCCACGAAGTCGACGACGGCACCCAACTCACGTATTCCGTCGGCGAGTTCCGTCGCTCCCGGCGCCTGCGCACCGCGCCTGCTGGCCAGCAGCAGCCGCCGTACGCCGTGCTCGGCGACCAGGTGACGGGCGAGCAGTCCGCCGAGGGCGCCGGTCGCGCCGGTGACCAGGACGGTGCCCTCGGGGTCCAGCGGCGCGGGCACGGTCAGCACCAGCTTGCCGGTGTGCCGGGCCTGCCCCATGACACGCAGCGCCTCCGGGGCCTCGCGCACGTCCCACGCGGTGACGGGCAGCGGGCGCAACGCACCGTTCTCGAAGAGCGCGAGCAGCGCGTCGTACATCTCCTGGATGCGGTCCGGGCCCGCGTCCATGACGTCGAAGGCCCGGTACACGACCCCCGGGTGTTCGGCGGCGACGGTGCCGGCGTCCCGGATGTCGGTCTTTCCCATCTCGACGAACCGGCCGCCGCGCGGCAGCAGCCGCAGCGACGCGTCCACGAACTCCCGCGCCAGCGAGTCGAGTACGACGTCCATGCCACGTCCGCCGGAGGCCTCCAGGAAATGCTGCTCGAACTCCAGCGTGCGGGAGTTGGCGATGCGGTCCTGGTCGACGCCGAGGGCGCGCACGGCACCCCACTTGGCGGGGCTGGCCGTGCCGTACACCTCCGCCCCCAGGTGCCGGGCGAGCTGCACGGCCGCGGTGCCGACACCGCCGGCCGCGGCGTGGATGAGCACGGACTCGCCGGCCCCGAGACCGGCCAGGTCGACGAGGGCGTAGTAGGCGGTCAGGTAGACGACCGGGGCGGCGGCGGCCTCGGCGAACGTCCAGGTCGACGGCATCGCGGACACCAGCCGGTGGTCGACGACCGCGAGGGGCCCGAACGCCCCGGAGAACAGGCCCATCACCCGGTCCCCCACGGCGAACCGGTCCACACCGGGCCCGACCTCCACCACGACACCCGCCGCCTCGAGACCGAGGCGTCCGGCGTCACCCGGGTACATCCCGAGGACGTTCATCACGTCGCGGAAGTTGACGCCGGCGGCGCGGATCGCGACCCGGACCTGTCCCTCGGCGAGCGGCGCGGCGGCCTCGGGGAAGTCGGCGACGTAGAGGCTGTCCAGGGTGCCGGTGGCGGTGAAGTCCAGCCGCCAGGGCGCGTCGCCCGCGGGAACGCCGAGCTCACCGCCCGCGGTCCGGACGAGCCTGGGCACGAGCACCTGCCCGCCGCGCAGCGCGAACTGGGGCTCGTCGGTACCGGCGAGGGCGGGCAGCAGGGCGTCGGCCGACTCGACGGTGGTGTCCAGGTCGACCAGGACGATGCGCCCCGGATGCTCGGACTGGGCGGACCGCGCGAGACCCACCACCGCGGCGGCCGCGGGGTCGGGCACCCGGTCGCCCGGCGCGGCGGCCACGGCTCCCGAGGTGACGAGCACGAGCCGGGCCCCGTCGGGCTGGGCCCCCTCCAGCCACTCCTGCACGACCTCCAGGGCACGGTGCACCGCGTCGCGCGGCTCGAACCCGCCGGTGACGAAAGTGGCGAGGACCAGTTCGGCCTCGTCGGCGTCCGCCACGTGCCGCCCGCCGGACTCCGCGATCAGGTCGACGACGCCGAACGGGTCGGGCCCGATCACACGGCAGGGGAACGAGGATGCCTCGGCGGAGGGCGGGGAGGAGAGCGAGGCGGCCTGCCAGTCGAGCCGGAACAGCGAGTCGTGGGCGCGCCCGCCGGTCCCGCCCGCCGACGCGGCGGGCAGGGCACGCAGAGCCAGGGCGCCGACGGTGGCGACGGGGGCCCCGGCCGGGTCCGCGAGGTCGAGGCGGTATCCCGTGCCCTCGCCGCGGACGCGCACCCGCAGTGCCGAGGCGCCGGAGGCGTGCAGCGCGAAGTCGGTCCAGGAGAACGGCAGCCGGGCACCGTCCTCGTCGCTGTCCAGCAGCCCGATGGCGTGCAGGGAGGCGTCGAGCAGGGCCGGGTGGATGCCGTACCCCCGGGTGTCGACGTCCTCCGGGAGGGCGACCTCGGCGCAGACGGTCCCGTCCGCGTCGCGCCAGGCGGAGGTGAGTCCCTGGAAGAGCGGACCGTATTCCAGCCCGAGGGCGCCCAGTTCGTCGTAGAGAGCCGTGGTGTCGACCGGCTCCGCACCGGCCGGCGGCCAGACGGTGAGGTCGGCGGCGGGCTCGACGGTGTCGGCCGAGAGGACGCCTTCGGCGTGCAGGGTCCAGCCTTCCTCACCCTCCGGGCGGGAGTGGACGGTGACCGCGGGCTCGTCACCCTCACCGACACGGACGCGCAGAGCGATACCACCGCGCTCGTCGAGAACGAGCGGGGCGTGCAGGGTCAGGTCGCGAACGGTTCCCGCGCCGACCTGGTCCCCGGCGCGTACGGCGATCTCGACCAGCGCGGCGCCGGGGACGACGACCGTGCCGTTGACGGCGTGCTCGGCCAGCCACGGATGCGTGGCCAGGGACAGCCGACCGGTGAACAACAGTCCGTCCGAGTCAGGCAGTTCGACGGCACCGGCAAGAATCCGGTGACCCGCGGAGGTCAGTCCGAGCCCGGCGGCGTCCGACGCCGTGCAGGGAGCCGTGTCGGGCCAGTAGGTCTCGTGCTGGAAAGCGTAGGTGGGCAGTTCGACGTGACGCCCGGCGGTGTCGGCGTAGAAGGCGCGCCAGCTCACCTCTCCGCCGGCACAGTGCAGCCGGGTGAGGGCTTGGACGAGGGCCTGGGGCTCGGTGCGGTCGCGGCGCAGGGTGGGGACGGCGCGCGGGTCGGCGGCCATGGCGGTGAGCACGGCGTCGGGGCCCAGTTCCAGGAAGGTGCCGATGCCCTGACCGTCGAGGGTGGTGAGGGCGTCGGCGAAGCGGACCGCCTCACGGACGTGGCGGACCCAGTAGGAAGGTTCGGAGAGGTCCGCATATGTGACGGCCGTGCCGGTGAGGGTCGAGACGATCGGTATCGACGGCTCGGAATAACTCAGTTGGGCGGCGATCTGCTCGAACTCGGCGAGCATCGGCTCCATCAGCGGCGAGTGGAAGGCGTGGCTGACCGTGAGCCGCTTCGTCTTGCGGCCCTGCGCATCGAAGTACGCCACGACCTCGTCCACACCCGCCCCGGGGCCGGAGACCACCACGGCGGTGGGCCCGTTGACGGCCGCGATCCCCGTGCCGTCCAGCAGCACGGGCAGGACCTCGTCCTCGGTGGCCTGCACGGCCCCCATCGCACCACCCGCCGGAAGCCGCTGCATCAACCGGCCGCGCGCCGACACGATCAACGCCGCGTCCTCCAGCGACCACAGCCCCGCCACATGCGCCGCCGCCAGCTCACCGATCGAATGCCCCGCCAGCACGTCCGGCCGCACACCCCACGCCTCCAGCAGCCGGAACAGGGCGACCTCCAGGGCGAACAGAGCAGGCTGCGTGTAACCCGTCTCATCCAGCCCCTCACCCGTGAACATGACTTCCTTCAGCGGCTGCTCGAGATGCACATCCAGAGCCGCGCACATCTCGTCCAGCACCGCCGCGAACACCGGGAACCCCTCGTACAGCTCCCGGCCCATCCCCGCCCGCTGACTGCCCTGCCCCGTGAACAGGAACGCCAGCGAACCGCCAGCGACGGACGGCGTCACCGAGCCATCGGCAATGGCCCCAAGCCCGGCCAGCAGTCCTTCACGATCACTCGCCACGGCACTCGCACGGTACGAGAACGCGGCGCGTCGAGTGGCGAGTGAGGAGCCCGCGTCGGCAGGGTCCAGCTCGGGCCGGCTCACGGCGAAGCCGAGCAGCCGTGCCGCCTGCCCCCGCACCGCCTCGGCGGTCTTGCCCGAGACGATCCACGGCACGACCGGCAGCCCGGCTGCAGCCACGGCCTTCACTGGCTCCTCGGCGGGAGCCTCCTCCACGATCACGTGCGCGTTGGTGCCACTGATCCCGAACGAGGAGACACCGGCCCGCCGTACCCGCTCCCCGGCCTGCCACGGCCGGGCCTCGGTCAGCAGCTCCACCGCGCCCGCCGACCAGTCGACGTGCGAGGACGGCGCGTCCACATGCAGCGTGCGCGGCAACTGCTCGTGCCGCATCGCCAGCACCATCTTGATGATCCCGGCCACACCCGCGGCAGCCTGCGTATGGCCGAGGTTGGACTTGATCGACCCCAGCCGAAGGGGCTCCTGGCGGTCCTGGCCGTAGGTCGCGAGCAGCGCCTGCGCCTCGATCGGGTCACCCAACCGCGTCCCCGTGCCATGCGCCTCCACCACGTCGACCTGGTCGGGCGAGAGCCGGGCCGCGGCGAGGGCCTGGCGGATGACGCGCTGCTGGGAGGGGCCGTTGGGGGCGGTGAGGCCGTTGCTCGCGCCGTCCTGGTTGACCGCCGAGCCGCGCACCACCGCCAGCACCCGGTGGCCGTTGCGGCGGGCGTCGGAGAGCTTCTCCAGGACGAGCATGCCCACGCCCTCGCCCCAGCCCGTGCCGTCCGCCGCCTCGGCGAACGGCTTGCACCGCCCGTCGGGCGCCAGACCCCGCTGCCGGCTGAAGTCCACGAACGTGTCCGGCGTCGCCATCACGGTGACGCCGCCGGCCAGGGCCAGAGAGCACTCACCGCTGCGCAGCGCCTGCGCGGCCAGATGCACCGCCACGAGAGACGAGGAGCAGGCGGTGTCCACGGTGACGGCGGGGCCCTCGAGCCCGAAGGCGTAGGACACCCGGCCCGACGCGATGCTGCCGCCGACGCCGAGGAAGCCCTCCAGGTCGTCGGTGGCGCGCTCCAGGACCTCGCTGTAGTCGTGATACATGACGCCGGCGAAGACTCCGGTGGCGCTGCCGCGCACGGAGGCCGGATCGATGCCCGCCCGCTCGAACGCCTCCCACGACGTCTCCAGCAGCAACCTGTGCTGCGGATCCATGGCGAGCGCCTCACGGGGGCTGATCCCGAAGAACGCGGGATCGAACTCGGCCGCCTGGGAAAGGAATCCGCCCTCGACGGAGTACGTCCGGCCGACCGCGTCCGGATCGGGGTCGTAGAGGCCCTCCGTGTCCCAGCCCCGGTCCTCGGGGAAGCGGCTGACGGCGTCGCCGCCCGAGGCCAGCAACTGCCACAGTTCCTCGGGAGAGTTGACGCCACCGGGGTAGCGGCAGGCCATGCCGACGATCGCGATCGGCTCATGGGCCGAGGCGGTCAGCCTGCGGTTCTGCTCACGCAGCCGCTCGGTCTCCTTCAGAGACGCCCGGAGAGCCTCGACGATCTTCTCGTTCTGTGCAGACACCTTCTGTCCAGACACCTCAGTACCTCACCCAATCCGCGTCACGCGTCGTCAGCCGCGTCATCAGAAGTCCGATCCTTCGAGCGCCATCGAGATGAGGCTCTCGGCATCCATGTCGTCGATGTCGTCGACGGTCCCGCCGGCCTGGCCGGCCGGGTCGTCCGCCGACAGGGGCGAGCCCGGGGCCGCGGGCCGGTGGCCCGCGAGTTCGAGCAGCGCGTCCAGGAGGCCGGCGTCCCTGAGCCGGGCCAGCGGGATCTCCCGCAGGCTCGACCGCACGCTCTCCTCGTACGCCGCGTCCCCGGCCTCGGGGGCGTCCTCGGGAACCAGTTGCCGGAGCAGGAATCCGGCGAGTTCGGCCGGGGTCGGGTAGTCGAAGACGAGCGTCGCCGGGAGACGCACACCCGCCTCGGCACCCAGGCCGTTGCGCAGTTCGACCGCGGTGAGCGAGTCGAAACCGAGTTCCTTGAAGGGCTTGTCCGGGGTGATCTCCGGGGCCCCGCCACCGCCGACCGCGCCCAGGACACCGGCGACGTGCCGGTTGACCACCTCGAGGACGAGGCGCTGCCGCTCGGGTCCCGCGAGTCCCGCCAGCCGCTGCGCGAGCTCCTGCCCGCCCGCCGCACCGGCTCCGACGGCGGCCCGGCGTACGGTGAGCGGACGCACCAACTGTGCGAACAGGGCCGGGACTTGCTCTCCGGCGGTACGAGTGAGCGCGGGCAGGTCGAGCCCGGCCGGAACCAGCAGGGGGTGGTCGGTGGCCACCGCCGCGTCGAGCAGCACGAGCCCGTCCGCCACCGACAGCGGCCGCACGCCGGAGCGCGCCATGCGCTCGATGTCGGCCTCGCCGATCCCGGCACCCATGCCACCGGCCTCCGGCGCCCACAGACCCCACGCGAGGGACGTGCCGGGCAGCCCCTGCGCGCGCCGCTCGGCGGCGAGGGCGTCCAGGGCGGCGTTGGCGGCCGCGTACGCCCCTTGTCCCGCGCCGCCCAGGACACCGGCGGCGGAGGAGTACAGGACGAACGCCTCGAGGTCGTGGCCGGCCGTCAGCTCGTGCAGATGGCGGGCGGCATCGGCCTTGGGCGCCCTCAGTTCGCCGAGAGCCTCGGGCGTGAGCGAACCGATCGTGCCGTCCCGCACCACGCCGGCGGTGTGGACGACCGCGGTGATGTCGGGGTGGGCGGACAGGAGGCCGGCGAGGGCGGAACGGTCGCTCACGTCGCAGGCGACGATCTCCACCCGTGCTCCCGACTCCGCCAGTTCGGTGGCGAGTTCGGTGGCGCCGGGGGCGTCGGTGCCGCGTCGGCCGGCGAGCAGGAGGCTGCGGACGCCGTGGGTGGTGACGAGGTGGC
>NZ_JBHYKH010000244.1:0-13149 GCF_042741275.1 Streptomyces sp. NPDC058964 | reverse complement strand
ACTCGTGAGGCGGTTGCGGGAGATCGGTCTCGACCCGGACGCCGAAGCGCTGAGCGACGCGCTGTGGCTCGCGCGGTGGGCCCGGCCGGCGGCCCCCGCCGGGGCCGGCGAGCGACCGACGGCCACCCCGGGCGGACGACTCCGCCAAGGGGGCCCCGAGCCCCCGCTCGGCGGCCGCACGGCCGCACCGGTCCCGGAGGGCGGCGAGCGCACGCCCGGTCCGGAACCGCTGCCCGCCGCCGTAGGGCCCGACCGGCGGGTGAGCCTGTACCCGCTGCCGCACAGCGGCGTTCCGCACACCCGTGGGCCGGGCCGGGCCACCGGACTGCCCATCGGCGTGCCCGCCGCGCCCGTCCTGCCCGCCCCGCTCGAACTCCAGCGCGCGTTACGGCCGTTGCAGGCATACCGGAGTGCCGCACCACCACTGCGCACGGAACTGGACGAGACGGCGACGGCCGAACTCAGCGCCCGGGCCGGCGGTCTGATCCTGCCCGTCCGGCGGGCCGTGATCCGGGGGGACGCCCGGCTGCAACTGGTGATGGACGCCTCCTCCTCGATGCGCGTGTGGGACCGCATGTTCGCCGAACTCGAGCAGGTCTTCGGCCAGTTGGGGGCCTTCTGGGACATCCAGGTCAGCCATCTGCACCAGGGTCCGGACGGCGAACCGGCCGTCAGCCGCAGCCCCGAGCCGCAGGCCGCGCCGCTGCACTCCGCCGACCGGCTCAGCGACCCGACCGGCCGCCGGATCACCCTCCTGGTCAGCGACTGCGCCGGCCCGCTGTGGCGCAGCGGCCACGCCCACCGGCTGCTGCACCACCTCGCCCGGCAGGCCCCGGTCGCCGTCCTCCAGCCGCTGCCCCAGCGCATGTGGAACCGGACCCGGCTCCCGGTGTCGTACGGCGAACTGACCCGCGGCGAGACTCTGGGCGGCGCCGCCGCGCTCCGGGTGCGCACGCCCGCCGGGCCGGCCGCCGAGGCCCGCAGGGGCGAGCTGCCGGTGCCCGTGCTGCCGCCGGAACCGGTGGCCCTCGGGGCCTGGGCGCGGCTGCTGTCCGGGGCCGGGGCAGGGCCCGTGGCCGGCGCGGTGGGCTGGGTTCGCGCGGATCAGCGGGCCGCTCACGCGGCCCGCCCCGGCCGCCGGCCCTCCGCGCTCGAACTGGTCAGCAGATTCCGCTCCACCGCCTCCCCGGCCGCCGGACGGCTGGCCGCCTACCTCGCCGCGGCCCCGCTGTGCCTGCCCGTGATGCAGCTGGTGCAGCGCACCATGATGCCCGGCTCCGGCCCCTCCGAACTCGCCGAGGTCCTGCTCAGCGGCCTGGTCTCGCGGGCCGTGGAGGATCACGCGACGGACGGCGTGCCCTGGTACGAGTTCGCCCCGGGAGTGCGGGAGTCACTGCTGTCGCCGCTCGGGCGGGACGAGGCCATCCTCGTGCTCAAACACTGCTCCGAGTACATCGAGCAGCGGTACGGCAAGAGCGGACCGAACTTTCCCGCCCTCGCCCTGGCCCAGCTCGGCGACGGCGGGGACACCGGTGCGGGGCGCCCGTACGCGGCCGGCGCCGGATACCCGGTGGGCAACGGTGACAACGGCACCGCGACCCTCGTCCCGCAGCCGTTCGCCGAGGTCGCCGCGCAGGTGCTGGAGCGGTTCATGCCGCTGCCCGAGCACTTCGCCCTGTACGGCAGCCGCGAGCGAGAGGATCCGGCCGAGGACCGCCCGGCGCACCCGGCGGTCACCCGCGCCCGCGGCCTGGTGGAGCGGTTCGACCGCGAGGGCATGGTGCAGGACCTCATCGACGCCGTTCAGCTGCTGCGCGGCGCCACCGAGCACGAGGTGCCCGTGGGCCGGGACTTCGAACTGTGGGCCGAGTACGCCCACTGTGTGCTGCGGCTGTGGGAGATGCAGGGCGGCGCGGAACTGCTGCGGGAGGCGGAGTCGGCCGCCGACCTGGCGGTCTCGCACCCCCGTGCCGTACGTCAGCGAGCCGTGCTGGCGAGGGTGTTGCGAGCCGCCGCGACCGACCGCAGGCGCCACGGCGACCAGCGCGGCGCCCTCGACCTGCTGCGCCGCGCCGACCGCGAGTACGCGGTCGCCTGCGGGGCTCCCGACCTGGACGAGACGGAGGCGCTGCGGCTCACCCTCGAGCGGGTGGGCGCCCTGGAGGCCCAGTGGCGGCTCGGCGGGGACAGCGCGCTGCTGCAGAGCGCGGTCGGCATGCTGGAGGCGTTCGCCGACGTCTGGCCCGACATCCGCCGGCGCCCCTCCGAACTCTCCCTCGCCCACGGCCGCGTCCTGCTGTGGCTGTCCGGTACGACCGCCGACGGCGAACAGGCCCGCCGGTACGCCCAGCAGAGCGCGCGGTCCCTGCGCGACGCGCTCGACGGCGAACGGGAGAGCACCGTGCCCTCCCGCGTGCGTGTCCTGCTCGACCTGGTGGACGCTCTCCTGGCCGCGGGCGACGCGCTCGACGAGGCCCGGGACCGCGTGGACGAGGCGCTGCGGGACACCCGGGAAGGGGGCCCGCGAGCCGCCCTGCTGACGCGTGCCGGGCGCATCGGCGTGGCCCGGTACGAGGACAGCCGTGATCTCCGTGAACTCCAGTCCGCGGCCGGGTACTTCGAGGAGGCCGCGCACCGCATGCCCCGCGACGCCTCGGCCCACGCCGACGTGCTCGCGGAATGGGGGGAAGTGCTGCTGCGCCGGGCCGGGCTGGACACCGCAAGCCGTTCCCAGGAGCCCCTGTCGCGGGCGATACGCGTCCTGCGGGACTGCCGTACGGAGACGCCGGTGGGCAGTCCCGCGCTGGCCGGCCGTCTCCTGCTGCTCGGCCGCGCCCTGATGCTGCGCTACTACGCCCGCGGCGACCGCGTCGACCTGCGCGAGGCCGAGTACCTCCTCGGTCTCGCGGCGGCCGGGGCCGACGATCCACTGCTGGCCGCGCGGTGCTGGCTGGAGGTGGGCCAGGTCCAGTTCGAGGCGTACCGGAGTCTGGGGCGCCCGGCGCGCCTGGACGAGGCGGTCGACGCCTTCCGGGCCGCCGCCGAGGCCGCGCGGGAGGCCGGGGAGGCGGCGGAAACCGATGGCCGTCGGCAGCAGGCGGTCGAACTGGGTGCGCAGGCACTGCACTTGCGGGGTATGTCCTACGAGGCGGCCGCCCGCCCACGGGCCGCCCGCGAGGCCTACCGCTCGGCCCGCGCGGAGTGGTCGAAGCTGCCGCCGGGCAGCCTGGGTACGGGCACTCCGACGGCCCAGGACACGGCGGACCGCCTGGCGGAACTGGAGTGACGACGGGACGACGGAACCCCACGGGGACGCGAAGGGGAACGGGATGAGCCGAACGGACGAACACGCCGAACAGCCGCCGGGCGCCACGGATCCGGCGGAGCCGCTGCCGGACCTGACGGAACTCGCCCTGGCCGAGTTGCGCACGGTCCGGCACCCGGTGCTGCGCGAGGTGCTGGCCGAACTGCGCGAGCGCTCGAGGAGGCCCAGCGAGACGCTCTGGGGGTGGAACAACTCGTTCTGATGCCTCGGTCGCGAGACCGCGTTCCGACGGTTGCCGGGCTTCGTTCCCGGGCATCCTCCCCGGACTTCGTTCCGAAGGTCCCGTAGCGCGTGCCGCTGCGCCGTTTCGGTCGCGTTGCCCAGTGAATCGGCCAGTGTGGACGGCGCGACGTTTGAGACGTTCGCCGAGGCGGCAAGCGGTATCCGGAGAGCCGGGCCATGACACGGACGTACCGCATGGGGGTGTTGGCGTGTCCGCAGAGGTTGTGCTCGACGCGAAGCCCGGACACGCCGTTCCGTTCCGGCAGTTCGTCGTCAAGATGCACGGCCGCTGCAACCTCGCCTGCAGCTACTGCTACCTCTACGAGGGCCCGGACCGGACCTGGCGCACCCGTCCGGCCGCCGCGTCCGCCGAGGTCCTGGACCGCACGGCGTCCCGTATCGCCGAACACGCCCGCGCCCATGACCTGAGTGTGCTCTCCCTCGTCCTGCACGGTGGGGAGCCGCTGCTGGCGGGCGCGGAGACACTCGGCCGGTTCGCCGCCCTGGTCCGCGACCGGGTCCCGGCCGGCTGCGCGGTCCGCGCCACCGTCCAGACCAACGCCACCCTGCTGACCGTGAAGCGCCTGGCCGTCCTGGCCCGCCACGGGGTAGGCGTCGGCATCAGCCTCGACGGAGGCGTCGCGGCCCTCAACTCACGACGCGTCGACCACGCCGGCCGACCCTCCTGGCCCGCCGCCGCCCGGGGAGCGCGTCTGGTCGCCGAGCGCTTCCCGGAGTCGTACGCCGGAATCCTCGCGGTCGTGGACCCCGCGCAGGACCCGGTGCTGATGTACGACTCCCTGCTCGCCCTCGGGCCGCCGGCCCTGGACCTGCTGCTGCCGCACGGCAACTGGTCGGCGCCACCGCCCCACTGGGAGGCCACGGGCGCGGTGTACGGCGACTGGCTGTGCGCCGTCTTCGACCGCTGGTGGGAGTCCGGGCGGCGGACGACGCGGGTCCGGCTGTTCGAGGAGTGCATCGCGCTGCTGCTGGGCCTTCCGGCGGCGACCGAATCGCTGGGGCTCGCCCCTTTCGACGCCGTGGTCGTCGAGACGGACGGATCGATCGAGCAGGTGGACTCGCTGAAGTCCGCCTACGAGGGCGCGGCCCGCACCGGGCTGGACGTCTTCCGGCACGACTTCGACGAGGCCCTGCGGCATCCCGGGGTGGGCGCCCGGCAGGCGGCCGCGACCGCGCTCGCCGGCGGATGCCGGGCCTGCCCGCTGCTGGCGGTCTGCGGCGGCGGCCACTACGCCCACCGCTACCGGGCGGGGAGCGGGTTCCGCAACCCGTCCGTGTACTGCGCCGACCTGCAGCGGTTCATCCGTCATGTGGCCGCGCGGGTCGCCGGGAACGTTCTCGGCACCGTCCCGGTCCCTCCCGAAAGGAGCATGCCGTGACGCTCTCCGCCGTCCCGGGTCGTGCCCTCGACGAACTCGGCCGCACCGAGGGCAGCCCCGACACGCTGGCGCTCCTGACGCGCGACCAGGACACCCGGCGGCTGCTCCTGCTGCGCGCCCTCCTCGACGCGGCGGACGCCGCCGTGCTGCCGGCCGCGGCGAGGACCCGGCTGTTCGACGACTGGGCGCTGCTGACGGAGGCGGACCGGGCACTGCCGGCCGGCCGGACCCCCGCCGATCCAGCCGGCCACCGCGGGGCGTCCCCCGCGCGCACCCGGCTCCTCTACCCGCTGGCCGGACCGTGGGCGCTGCGCTGTCTGCGCGGCCTGGACCGGGCGGACGGCCCGCCGTCCCCGGACGGGTCACGTGAACTGGCGCGGTCCCTGGCCCACTTCAGCGCGCTCGCCGCGGTGTCCGCGGCGCGTGCGGGGATCCCCTTCACGATTCGGCTCACCGCGCACGACGGGGTGCTCGTCCTTCCGTCGCTCGGCAGTCTGCACACCGCGACGCGCGGCGACACAACGGTCGAGATGGTCTCCCGGGAAGGCCGGCTGGTCCTGCGCCAGCGCGACGCGGCGGACGCCGTCGTGTTCCCGGAGAGCGGGTTCGGAGCCTGGTCCGGGACGCTCGCGTGGACCCCGGCGCACGCACTTCCCGGGCTGACCGGCGAGGCCGGGCCCGTACCCCTGGACGACCTCGACCCGTATCGCGTGGCCCGCGGCGAGCCCCGGCACCCGACACAGAGCGGTCCCACGACCCTGGACGACGCGGAACGCAAACGCTGGCTGCAGGTCTGGTCGGGCACGGCGGCGGCCCTGCGGGCGGGCGGCGCCCACCGGCTGACGGAGGCGCTGGCGCTGCTGCGCTGCCTGGTGCCCCTGGAGATGCCGCCGGGTGACGGCCGGGGCGGCAGCAGCGCGACCAGGCGCGAGGCCTTCGGCGCCCTGCTGAGCAGCCTCCCGCCCACGCCGGTGGCCTTCGCCGCCATGCTCGTCCACGAACTGCAGCACACCAAACTCGGCGCCCTCGGCGATATGGTGACGCTTCATCAGTCAGGATCCGAGGCACGCTACTTCGCTCCCTGGCGGCCCGATCCGCGCCCGTACGACGGTCTGCTGCACGGCGCCTACGCGCACCTGGCCCTGGCTGACTTCTTCCAGCGCCGGGCGCTCGCCGGGGACGGCGCGCACACGGAGTCCGCCTGGGCCCAGCACGCCCGCTACCGGGCCCAGGTCGGCGCCGTGCTGCCCGCGCTCGTCGGCTCGCCGCAGCTCACCGTGGAGGGCCGCCGGTTCGTCGACCAGATGGTCGTCGCCCACGAGCGCATGGCCGCGCACCCGGCGCCCCGCGGCCATGTCGCCCGCGCGGAGGCGTACCTGAAGGCGGCGCGCACCCTGTGGTGGCAGCGGCAGTCCTCGGCAGTCCCGCGTCCGAAAGAGTGAAGATGCCCGTCGGGCACCGCACACTGCGGCAAGATCCGTCGAGCCGAGGTGACGTTCGCGGGTGCGCCGCACTTACCAGCGATGCGCCGAGGTTCTAGGATTTTTCGGGACTAACGCGCAGGAGGCCACTGCATGTCTGGAGCTCGTACGCCGGTCGGGTCGACCGCGGGGGAGGCGGCGAAACAGACCGTCACGATCAGCTTCGCCGGGTTCAACCGGGCCTGGGCGGCGTGGATCGGGGACCGGCTGGAGCGTCGGGGCCTGCGTGTGGTGTTCCAGCGCTGGGACTCTCCGGCGGAGACGCCGCTGGTGGATCTGCTGCGTGACCTGAAACTGGCCGAGGGCCGGATCCTCGTCATCGTCAGCGAGTGGTACTTCCAACTGGGTCCGCGCACCCACGAGGAATGGAACGCGGCACTGCGCGAGGTCGTGGCCCCCGACCCCTCGCGGTTCGCCGCCGTGTCGCTCACCACGGCCCCGGTGCCGTCCGCCACGGCCGTACTGGCCGCCACCGGCCTGATCAACCTGGGTGCCGAGGAGGCCGAACGCCGACTGCTGGAGCGGCTGGACCTGCCCGCCGACCCGCTGCCGGAATCCGCCGACGGCGCACGGCGCGGCCCCCGCTTCCCGGCCACGATGCCCGAGGTGTGGGGCGGCGTTCCGCGCCGCAACACCCGCTTCACCGGCCGCGAGCGCATCCTCAACGAGGCCTACCACCAGCTGACGACCGCCGAACCGGGCGCTGGCGTGGTGACCTTCCACGGGATGTCCGGCGTGGGCAAGACCCAGCTCGCCGCCGAGTACGTCTACCGCTTCGGCTCCGAGTACGACGTCGTCTGGTGGGTCAACGCCGAGAAGCGCGTCACCTATCGGCGCGGCCTCGCCGAACTCGCCCCGAAGCTGGGACTGCAGACCGGCCAGGAGTACGGCGAGCGGCTGCGCGCGGTCCGGGACTCGCTGCGGCGCGGCGACCCGTACGCGCGCTGGCTGCTGATCCTCGACGGCGCGGACGAACCCGACCAGGTCTGGGACCTGGTGCCGACGGGTCCGGGCCATGTGATCGTCACCTCGCGCAACCCGGAGTGGAGCGAGCACAACAGCATGCTGCTGGAGGTGCCGGTCTACGACCGCGACGAGTCCGTGGCCTTCATCCGGCGCCGGGCCCCACGGCTGACCGAGGCGGAGGCGGACCAGCTCGCCGAGGCGCTCGAGGACCTGCCACTGCTCCTCGACCAGACGGCCGGCTGGCTGAACGACTCCGACCTGTCCGTCGACGACTACATCGCCCTGCTGGAGGGCGGCATCGATCAGGACGTGGTGAAGGTGTCGGCGGACTTCCCGCTCGCCTTCCAGACCGCCTGGTCGATACTGCTGAACAAGCTCCGCGAGACCGTCCCCGAGTCGGTCGACCTGCTGCGGCTGTGCACCTTCTTCGCGCCCGGCTTCATCCCCGTACGCCTGCTGAAGGAGATGCCGAGCGACGACCTGCCCGAACAGGTCGCCGGTCTGCTCAACGATCCGCTGCTGTGGAACAAGGCGATCAACCAGCTGCGCCAGTACTCGGTGGTCCGGCTGGAGTCCCACGAGATCGGCGGCGACGAGACGTCCTCCTCGGGCGAGGCCCTCTACCTGCACCGCATGGTCCACCAGATCGTCCACGACGACATGCCGGACGCGGACCGGGCCGAGTTCATCGACGTCGTACGGCGGGCCCTGGCCGCGGCGGACCCGCGCAGGCCCACCGACACCCGCCTGTGGCCGGGCTACGCCGAGATCGTGCCGCACCTGAAGTACGCGGACGTCCTGCAGAGCAAGGACCCCGGCGTCCAGTCGATGGTGCTCAACTGCCTGCGCTACATGTACTTCTCGGGCGAGTACGTGGCCGGCATCAAGCTCGGCGAGCGCGCGATGGCGGCCTGGCGGTCGCTGCTCGGCGAAAGCCATCCGAGGATCTGGGAGCTGTCCTTCCACTACGTCAACGTGCTGCGGGCCGCCGGTGAGTACGAGCGCACGGAGGTCCTCAACCGCGCGGCCGTCGAGCACCTGCGCGAGGAGCGGGGCGCGGACGACCTGGAGCACCTGCGCGCGGCCAGCGGCCTCGCCGCCGACCTGCGCGGCCTGGGGCGCTACGAGGAGTCGCTGGAACTGTGCCGGTGGATCCTGGCCGCCTACCAGGAGCTCCTCGGCGAACAGGACTCCCGCACTCTGAACGCGCAGAACAACGTCGCCGTCTCGCTACGGCTGCTCGGCGACTACGCGGGGGCGCTGAAACTCGACCAGCAGGTGATGGAGTCACGCAGAGCGCTGCTGCGGGGGCGGCACCCGTGGACGCTGAAATCCCAGATCTCGTACGCCATCGACCTGCGGCTGCTGGGCCGGTACACCGAGGCGGAGTCGAACCAGACGCAGAGCCTACGAGAGAACCGGCTCGTGATGGGCGAGAACAACCCGCAGACCCTCAACGCCGAGTACAACCTGGCGCTGTGCCACTACCGCAGCGGTGAGCGCGCGCGGGCCGGGGAACTGCTCGTTCGTGTCCTGGAACGCGGTGAGCGGGTGATGGGCGAGACCCACCCGTGGACCCTCATGTTCGCCTGCGCCCAGAGCTGCTTCGCCCGGGAGAACGGCGACATCGACGACGCACGGGCACTCAGTGAGGCCATCGTCGCCCGGTACGAGACCTTGCTCGCCGACACCCATCCCTTCGTGGCCGGAGCGCGCGCGAACCAGGCGCTGATCCTGCGCAACGTCGGCGAACGCGAGCACGCGCACGTCCTCATCGAGCAGGCGCTGGCCGGCATGACCCAAGCCGTGGGGGAGAACCACCCCTGGACCCTGGGCTGCGCCATCAACGCGTCCGCCCTGCGCAACCTCGTCGGTGACACCGAGTCCGCGGTGTCGCTCAGCAAGGACACGGTCACCCGCGCGGCCGAGGCTCTGGGCCGTACGCATCCCCTCACCCTGTCGGCACGCATCGCGTACGCGGCCGACCTGCGCGGCATGCGCGACCGCCGGCAGGCGGAGAAGACCGAACAGGAAGCCCTCACCGACCTGGAGGCGACGCTCGGCAGGCAGCACGCCCACACCATCTCGGCCCGTTCACGCAACCGTCCGTACTGGGACTTCGAACCACAGACCAGCTGACGCGGCCGGGTGTCGGCTTCTCCCACCGCATGGCGCCCGGCGAACCCGACGGGCCGGGCGCCCGAAGGACCGCTTCGCGTTCCGACGTGCGTCCACCCCGCGGCGGACCACCTTGGGCCGCGGTCACGCAGGCCGTGGACCCGGCCCGCGGCACGCGTGCGTGAAACGGCGGGAGGAAGAGCCGGATGCGGCCGGGACAGGCCGAAGGGCCCGGCCCCAACCCTGGGACCGGACCCTTCGTGGTGATGCGGGGAACCTACGCCTCGAACACCTCACGCACCAGCTGCTCCTGCTCCGCCTGGTGGCGCTTCGCGGAGCCCACCGCCGGGGACGAGCCGTGCGGGCGGGAGATGCGGCGCAGACGCTCGCCGTGCGGGACGTCCGGGCCGACCGCCAGGTCCAGGTGGTCGATCAGGTTGAGCGCGATGAACGGCCAGGCACCCTGGTTCGCCGGCTCCTCCTGGGCCCACAGGTACTTCTCGGCGTTCGGGTACTTGTTGACCTCCGCCTGGAGCTCGGCACCCGGCAGCGGGTACAGGCGCTCGATGCGGATGATCGCCGTGTCCGTCACACCGCGCTTCTGACGCTCGGCCTCCAGGTCGTAGTAGACCTTGCCGGCGCAGAAGACGACCTTGCGGACCGCGGCCGGGTCCACCGACGCGTCGCCGATGACCGGGCGGAACTCGCCGGTGGTGAACTCCTCCGCCTTCGAGGCCGCCGCCTTGAGGCGCAGCATCGACTTCGGGGTGAAGACGACCAGCGGCTTGTGGTGCGGGTTGTGCACCTGCCACCGCAGGAGGTGGAAGTAGTTCGACGGGAGCGTGGGCATCGCGACCGTCATGTTGTTCTGGGCGCAGATCTGGAGGAAGCGCTCCGGGCGGGCGGACGAGTGGTCCGGGCCCTGGCCCTCGTAGCCGTGCGGGAGGAGCAGGGTGACGCCGGACGTCTGGCCCCACTTCTGCTCCGCCGACGAGATGAACTCGTCCACGACCGTCTGGGCGCCGTTGACGAAGTCACCGAACTGGGCCTCCCACATCACGAGCGCGTCGGGGCGGGCCAGCGAGTAGCCGTACTCGAAGCCCATCGCCGCGTACTCGGACAGCAGGGAGTTGTAGACGTTCAGGCGGGCCTGGTCCTCGGACAGGTAGAGGAGCGGGGTGAAGTCCTCGCCCGTCTCGCGGTCGATGATCACCGCGTGGCGCTGGCCGAAGGTGCCGCGCTGGGAGTCCTGGCCCGCCAGACGGACCGGGGTGCCCTCCAGGAGCAGCGAACCGACGGCCAGGGTCTCGCCCATGCCCCAGTCGATCGTGCCGTCCTCGACCATGGCCGCCCGGCGCTGCAGCTGCGGCAGCAGACGCGGGTGGACGGTGATGTGGTCGGGGATGTTGACCTGGGACTCGGCGATCCGCTTGACGACCTCGGCGGAGACGGCCGTCGGCACCGCGATCGGGAAGCCGTCCTGCGGCTCCTGGGCGGTCGAGGGGAGCGGCTGGGAGGTGGCCTCGCGGACCTCGGTGAAGACCTTCTCCAGCTGGCCCTGGTAGTCCTGCAGGGCCTGCTCGGCCTCTTCCAGGGTGATGTCGCCGCGACCGATGAGGGACTCGGTGTAGAGCTTGCGCACCGAGCGCTTCTTGTCGATCAGGTCGTACATCAGCGGCTGGGTGAAGGCCGGGTTGTCCGACTCGTTGTGACCGCGGCGGCGGTAGCAGATGAGGTCGATCACCACGTCCTTGTTGAACGCCTGGCGGAACTCGAAGGCGAGCCGCGCGACGCGCACGACGGCCTCCGGGTCGTCGCCGTTCACGTGGAAGATCGGGGCCTCGATCATGCGGGCCACGTCCGTCGCGTACATGGAGGAACGCGAGGACTCGGGGGCCGCGGTGAAGCCGACCTGGTTGTTGATGACGATGTGGACCGTGCCGCCGGTGCGGTAGCCGCGCAGCTGCGACATGTTCAGGGTCTCGGCCACCACGCCCTGGCCCGCGAAGGCCGCGTCGCCGTGGATCGCCACCGGCAGGACCGTGAAGTCCGTGCCGCCCTTGTTGATGATGTCCTGCTTGGCGCGGGCGACGCCCTCCAGGACCGGGTCGACGGCCTCCAGGTGGGAGGGGTTCGCGACCAGGGAGACCTTGATCTGCTCGCCGTCCAGGCCCGTGAAGGTGCCCTCGGCGCCCAGGTGGTACTTCACGTCGCCGGAGCCGTGCATCGACTTCGGGTCGAGGTTGCCCTCGAACTCGCGGAAGATCTGCGCGTACGACTTGCCGACGATGTTGGCCAGCACGTTCAGGCGGCCGCGGTGGGCCATGCCGATGACGACCTCGTCCAGACGGGACTCCGCCGCCGAGTCGAGGACCGCGTCGAGCAGCGGGATGACCGACTCGCCGCCCTCGAGGGAGAAGCGCTTCTGGCCGACGTACTTCGTCTGCAGGAAGGTCTCGAAGGCCTCCGCCGCGTTCAGGCGGCGCAGGATGCGCAGCTGCTCCTCGCGCTCCGGCTTGGAGTGCGGGCGCTCGACGCGGTCCTGGATCCACTTGCGCTGCTTGGGGTCCTGGATGTGCATGAACTCGATGCCGGTGGTGCGGCAGTACGAGTCGCGGAGCACGCCGAGGATGTCGCGCAGCTTCATCATCGACTTGCCGGCGAAGCCGCCGACGGCGAACTCGCGCTCCAGGTCCCACAGCGTGAGGCCGTGCTCGACGATGTCGAGGTCGGGGTGCTTGCGCTGGCGGTACTCCAGCGGGTCGGTGTCGGCCATGACGTGGCCGCGGACCCGGTAGGAGTGGATCAGCTCGAAGACGCGGGCGGCCTTGGTGACGTCGTCGTCGTGCGAGGCGTCGATGTCCTTGAGCCAGCGGACCGGCTCGTAGGGGATGCGCAGCGACTCGAAGATGGCGTCGTAGAAGCCGTTCTCGCCGAGCAGCAGGTTGGCGACCTGGCGGAGGAACTCGCCGGACGCGGCGCCCTGGATCACCCGGTGGTCGTAGGTCGACGTGAGCGTCATGACCTTCGAGATGCCGAGCTTGTTCAGGGTGTCCTGGCTGGTGCCCTGGAACTCCGCCGGGTAGTCCATGGAGCCGACGCCCATGATCACGGACTGGCCGGGCATCAGGCGCGGGACGGAGTGGACGGTGCCGAGGCCGCCGGGGTTGGTCAGGGAGACCGTGACGCCGGTGAAGTCGTCCATCGTCAGCTTGCCGTCGCGGGCGCGGCGGACGATGTCCTCGTAGGCCTGCCAGAACTCGAAGAAGTTCAGGGTCTCGGCCTTCTTGATGGCGGCCACGACGAGCTGGCGGTCGCCGTTGGGCTTCACCAGGTCGATGGCCAGGCCGAGGTTGACGTGCGCGGGCTTGACGAGGGTCGGCTTGCCGTCCTTCTCGCCGAAGGACCAGTTCATCGACGGCATGGCCTTGATGGCCTGGACCATCGCGAAGCCGATGAGGTGCGTGAAGGAGATCTTCCCGCCGCGCGCCCGCTTCAGGTGGTTGTTGATGACGATGCGGTTGTCGAACAGCAGCTTCACCGGGACCGCGCGGACCGAGGTGGCGGTCGGCAGCTCCAGGGAGGCGTTCATGTTCTTGGCGACCGCCGCGGAGGGGCCGCGCAGCGTCACGTACTC
>NZ_JBHYKH010000243.1:0-13167 GCF_042741275.1 Streptomyces sp. NPDC058964 | reverse complement strand
GTGACGTTCACCACACATCAACCGTCAGCCAAATTCCCCTGGCCCGCCAATCACCCCGCACCCCGCCGGCCCCGTCGGCCGATCGGCCGCCGTATCGAGCCCAAAACGTGACGCCCAACAGGGTTAACAGGCATTCTGACCAGTCGGTAACGTGCGCCGCCCGCAGCCGAATTCCACGGCACCCTCCCCGGATCCGAGCCGCATCGGAAGGCCACGCAATGACATACCCCGACGACAACCGGTACCCGCCGCCGGCATGGCCTCCGCCGCGCCCGGGACCCCATGGCGAGGCCCGCCGGCAGGAGTCGTACGGCCGGGATCCCTGGCAGTCGAACGGACACGACGCTCCTCGCTACGGTTCGTACGGATACGACGTGTCCACGTACCCCTCGTACGACCGGTATGACACATACGGGTCGTACGAGGGGTACGGGCAAGTGCCCCGGAACGAACCGTACGGACCCGAGACCGGGCGGCAGGACGGCGACCTCCATGCGCTGCGCTCGGCCTACCGCGTGCTGCGCCGGGTCTCCACGCTCACCGCACTCGGCTCGTTCGTGATGTACGTGGTGCTGTCCTGCTGCGCGCCGGAACTGATGGGCTCCAAGGTCGTGGGTGAGCTGAGCCTGGGCATGGCCCTGGGAATCATCCAGCTCGTCGTCACCTTCGCGGCGGTGCTCTGGTACGGCCACAGCGCCGAGCGGTCCGTGGACCCCTTGGCCCGGCTCGTCAGGGAGCGGGCGGTACGGCCCGGCCGGAACGCCGGGGTGGCGCGATGACCGAATTCGGCTCCGGGACGCAGGCCACCGTTCTGATCCTGTTCACCACCCTGGTCACCCTCACGCTGCTGATGTGCGTGATGGCGGGACCGGACCGCGACGACCTGACGAACTTCTACACCGGCTATCTCTCGCTCACCCCGCTCAGGAACGGCCTGGCCATCGCGGGCGACTACATCTCGGCGGCCACGGTGCTGAGCACCACCGGCATCATCGCGCTCGCCGGATACGACGGCTATGTCCTGGCGGTCAGCACCGCCATGTCACTGGTGCTGCTGATGTTCCTGCTGGCCGAACCCCTGCGCAACGCGGGCAAGTTCACGATGGGTGACGTGCTGGCCCGCAACATGCCCGGCCGGGCCGTCCGCGTCGCCTCCTGCGTGGTGACGCTCCTGGCGACCCTGCCCTTCCTGATCGTCCAGCTGTCCGGTGCCGGCTCTCTGCTCACCTTCATCCTGGGCATCCCGCACGTGGCGGGCGCCAGGACGACCTGCATCGTCCTCGTCGGCAGCCTGATGATCATCTATGCCGCGATCGGCGGCATGAGGGGCACCGCCCTCATTCAGATGATCAAGATCGTGCTTCTTCTGGGCACCAGCATCACCGTCGCCGCCCTGGTCATGAACCGCTTCCACTGGAGTCTCGACGACATGCTCCGGGCCGCGCAGCACGGCAGCGGCACGGGCCCCGCCTTCCTCCAGCAAGGCCTGCAACTCGGCACCTCGACGGGTGACCGGCTGGACTTCGCCAGTCTCCAGATCACCGTCATCCTGGGCGCGGCCTGCCTGCCGCACATCACGATGCGCCTGTACTCCGCGCGGGACGTGCCTGCCGTACGCCGCTCCATGTCGTGGGCGGTCGGCACGGTCACGACGTTCTGTCTGCTCGTGATCATCATGGGTACGGGCGCGGCAGCCCTGGCGGGATCCCGGTACATCACCGCGGCCGACCCGCACGGCAGGACGTCGGTGCTCATCCTGTCGCGGATGCTCGGCGGCGACGCCGGCTCGGCGGGCTCGACCGTCCTCTATGCGGCGGTGGCGGGCACGGTGTTCATCACCCTGCTGTCCTCGGTCGCGGGCATGACCCTGGCCGCGGCGTCGTCGCTCGCCCACGACCTGTTCACCCATGCGGCCCGGCGGGGACAGGCGGCACCGCGTACGGAGATGACGGTGGCGGCGTGGGCGAGCGTGGCCGTGGGAGTCATCGCCATTGCGCTCTCGGCACTGATCCAGAACTGGGACGTCGCCGTGATGACCACGCTGGCGATCTCCATCGGTGCGTCGGCCGTGGCCCCCGCGTTGACCTACTCCCTGTTCTGGCGGGGATTCACCCGTACCGGTCTGCTCGCCAGTCTCTACGGCGGGGCGATCTGCGCTCTGGTTCTGATGGTCTTCTCCCGGGCCGTGTCGGGCGCGCCGTCCGCGGTCTTCCCGAACGCGCACTTCGGCTGGTTCCCCATGCAGTCCACCGGTCTGGTCTCCATCCCGTTCGGCTATCTGGCGGGCTGGCTGGGCAGCCGACGGGACCACCGACGGCAGGCTGCCGCAAGCCTCGAGCACCGGCGGCTGTACGAGGAGAACGAGGCACGCCTGCTCGCAGCGGCGGAGTGACCACGGCGGCGGTGCCCAGGTTTCCGTTCACGTCCCGCGGGCAAGGAGTGTGGGACATGGACGTCCTGGGGATCGACGCCTGCGGAAAGCTGGGCTGGACGGGAATCAGGCTCTCGGACGGGGCATATGCGGGCAGTCTGGTGGAGCTGCGGATCGACAGCCTGATCGGCCGTTCGGCCGGGGTGCGGGTGATCGCTGTCGACATGCCGCTCGGCCTGGTCGAGAAGGGCTGGCGCACCGCCGACCTCGCGGCGCGGGCCCTGCTCGGCCCGAGGCGCAGCAGTGTCTTCCTCGTGGCGCCGCGTTCGGTCTGGCAGGAGCCCGGCTACGGCGCGGCGGCCGACCTGTGCGAGCGGCTCACCGGCAGCCGGCTCAGCCGGCAGGCTTGGGCACTGTCGCCCAAGTTGACCGAGGCCCGGGCGTGCTGGGTCGCCGACAGGCGGATCCACGAGGTACATCCCGAAGTGTCCTTCCGCACCCTGGCCGGCGGTGTGCCACTGAGCCATTCCAAGAAGTCCTGGCGAGGCCAGAACGAGCGCCGCTCGCTGCTGGCCCGGGCGGGCATCGTCCTCCCGGACAGCCTCGGTGAGGCGGATCGCGTTCCGCCGGACGACGTTCTCGACGCCGCCGCGGCCGCCTGGTCGGCGCACCGGATCGCGCTGGGGATCGCGGGCCGGGTGCCCGAGACGCCCCAGCGGGACGCGGAGGACCGGGCGGTCGAGATCAGATACTGAGTCCCTCCGAGCGGCCCGCTCTGCCCTGCCCGGGGTCGCTCGGCCATGCACGCAACGCGTACAGGGTGTTGTATGCCATTGCGGACACACCTCCCGACGAAAGGCGTGCCATGAAGTTCGCAGTCATCGGCGGTACCGGGCTGATCGGGTCACAGGTCGTCAAGAATCTGAACGCCGCCGGCCATGAGGCGGTACCACACTCGCAGTCCACCGGGATCGACGTCATCAGCGGCCAGGGACTCGACGAGGCGCTGGCGGGAGCCGACGTCATCGTCAACCTGACGAACTCCCCGACCTTCGACGAGGCGTCCCCGGCCTTCTTCCAGACCTCGATGGACAACCTTCTGGCCGCGGGACAGAAGGCCGGTGTCCGTCACTTCGTCATCCTCTCGATCGTCGGCGTGGACCAGGTGCCGGAGCTGGACTACTACCGGGCCAAGGTGCTCCAGGAGGACATCCTCAAGGCCGGACCGATCCCCTACTCGATCGTCCGCGCGACACAGTTCATGGAGTTCATCGACGCGGTCATGTCCTGGGGCACCGACGGTGACACCGTCCGGCTGCCTGCCACGCCCATCCAGCCCATCGCCGCCAAGGACGTGGCCGACGCCGTGACGGAAGTCGCCGCGGGCACCCCGCTGAACGGGATTCGCAATGTCGCCGGCCCCGAGATCTTCCCCTTGGACGAGCTGGGACGGATCACCCTGTCCCGCAGGTCCGACAGCCGCACCGTCGTCACCGACCCCAAGGCCGGCATGTTCGCCGTCGTCAGGGGCGACGTCCTCACCGACAAGAACGCCCGCCTCGCCCCCACGCACTACGCCGACTGGCTCTCCTGATCCAATCGCGCCCTCCCCCGGGGGGCCTCGGAAGCCGGCCACGAGTGTCTGCTTGGCCAGCAGCCGACGTGGACAAGATCATGGTCGGGTGACCGACCACTCCTCCCCCGGCAGACCGAGATCCTCGGCGACAGCGCCGATCCGCCTGATGGTCCGGGGCCGGGCGGGCAAGGGCGATCGGTGAACCCGGTCGCCCTTGATCCGTGAATGGTCAGTGGCATGCGCTTGGATTTGCGCGTGACCGTTCATGACATTGCCCGGCGGCTGCCCGGGACAGCAGTCCTCCGAGATCACTGACGTTCCCTGGCGGTGCTGGAGGCGGTGCTGTGTCCCGAGTGGGCCGATCGCTGCCACTCCTTCGACGCGCACTGGTCCGAGACCGAGTCGATGGCCTCGACGGCCGTTCGTCACGTGCTTGCCTCACGTCCGCCGACCGAAGCCGTGGTCGCCGTGTTGAACGCGGACATGACCCCGGCCGACCTCGCGGAAGACATCGCGAAGACCGGCTGTCCGCGGTACTGAGACGGCCGGCCTTGCACGGTTGACCTTCACACGCAGGCGCCAACCCGTGGCGCCATGGGTGACGCCGACCCACACGGTGCAGGCGACGTGGCCGAGCAGCGGGGCGCCGAGCAGCCACCGGAGCGGGGGTGGTGGTGACCGGACTGCCGTCCGGCAGCGCGCGCTCCGCGGGCAGTGCGGCCGTCAGAGCGGTGGCGAACGGCCTTGGCGGACCTCCCTCACCGCCGCGAGCGGGATGTCGACGCGCTGCTCGGAGCGATCGAGGTGAAGCCCGTCCGCGTCGAACACAGTGGACACGCCACGGCCGTTGAGCATCTGGGACATGATCGGGCGACAAGCCGACGGACGAGAGGTTGCCCGAGGAAAGGGCTGCCGATCAGACAGCCATCGCCGACCGCAGCGTCCCGAAGTCGCCCACGGGCAGCGGAACGAGCCCGAATCGCAGCGAGTACCCCCAGTTCGGCTGCCGAGTCAGGAGCAGTTCACCGGAGACGTCGCTCAACCGCACTGAACGGAGCTGCAGGAAGCGGACGTTGCGCCGCCAGGGCCGTATCGCGCCTTTGGCGCCCATGTGCATCACCTCCTCGGCCAGGTAGGGCTCGTCGTCGTCGATGACGCCGAGCGCCGTGAAGGCGCGCAGCCGCCCCTTGTCCCCCATGCGCTGGGTGGGCGAGTAGTAGACGAATCCGTCACCGCGGTTCATCCGGGCGAGGTTGTGTCTCTTGCCGTGGTTGAGCTGGACGAAGCCTCGCCGGACGGCGATGCTCGCGTGCTCGGCCGACACGACCCCGAGCCATGCGTTCTGCGGCACCGCTCCGGCCGGGCTGTCCTCACGGGTGATGGCCGTCGAGCTGGTCATCGTCATCTCCTCCTGGAGTCGGGCGGTTCTTGGCGGGCGCACCCAGAGTCCCTCGAAAACCTGACAGCGAACGTCAAGTTTTCTGGCCCGCCTCTCAGTTGCAGGGGGTTGGCCCCGATGCCGCACAAGAAACTCGGGGGCCGTGACCTATTTCACTCCCGGCTCGCTGCCCGCGGCTTCCGCCCTGCTCGGGCGAGTGGACCCGGAAGCATGGCAGGAATCGTCAATGAGGTGTCGTTGTGGACGACGCCAGGATGGGAACAGGGTGTAACCGTGGAACAACGACGTGTTGTGATCGTGGTCTATCCCGGCGCACAGACGCTGGACATCAGCGGGCCGCTCGAAGTGTTCGACACGCTGAACCGGCTGTTACCCGGGCCGGCCGGCGGCTATCGCCTGCAGTGCCTGTCCCCGGACGCGCCCTCGGTCCCCACCTCGGCGGGCCTGGTCATGCAGGCCGAGCCGCTGGAGGCGGGCGAGGGGCCGATCGACACCCTCCTCGTGCCGGGAGGCTGGGGCCTCAAGGATGCCCTGGAGGATCCGTGCCTGGTCGCGTGGATCCGGCGCGCCGCCGGGAGGTCCAGGCGGGTCGTCTCCGTCTGTGGTGGGTCGTTCCTGCTGGCCGAGACCGGTCTGCTCGATGGGCGGCGGGCCACCACCCACTGGGCATACGGGGAACAGATGGCACGTCGCTACCCGAACGTGACGGTGGACACCGAGCCGATCTTCGTCTGGGACGGCCCCTACGTCACCTCGGCAGGCGTATCCACCGGAATTGACATGGCCCTGGCATTGGTGGAGGCCGACCACGGGGCCGCGTACGCGTTGCAGGTCGCCAAATTCCTGGTGCTGTACTTCAAACGACCCGGCGGACAAGCGCAGTTCAGCATGGTGCTGGACGCACAGCTCTCGGACCAGGAGCCGATCCGGGCGGTGCAGGACTGGGTGCAGGAGAACCTCCACCGGCCCCTTTTGGTGTCCGATCTGGCCGATCGGGCGAGCATGAGCCCACGTCACTTCGCCCGGGTCTTCCGGCGCGAGGTGGGCACGACGCCGGGCCAGTACGTCCGGCAGATGCGCGTCACCCGCGCCCGCCAGCTCCTGGAGGCAAGCGAGTTGACGGTTTGTCAGGTAGCGGCCCGGACGGGCTTCACCGCGACCGAGACATTCCTGCGGGCCTTCAGCGCTCTCGTCGGCCTCACTCCCGCCCAGTACCGGCAACGGTTCCAGCTCCGCTCCCCAGCCGGTCTGCTGGTCCAGCCGGCCACGGCCGAACGGAGGGCCGCGTGAGGGACCGTACGCGCCTGGTCGACTACGTGACCGCGGAACTGGACCGGATCGGGGTCCGGTACGTGTTCGGTGTCGGCGGCGCGAACATCGAGGACCTGTACGACGCGGTGTCCCGTACCCACGGCCGGATCCGCGGCGTGGTGGCCAAGCACGAGTTCTCCGCGGTCACCATGGCGGACGGGTACGCCCGCGCCACCGCGCGGCTCGGCATCGTCGCCGCCACATCCGGCGGAGGTGCGATGAACCTGGTGCCGGGGCTCGCCGAGGCCCACGCCTCGCGCATTCCGCTGCTCGCACTGGTGGGGCAGCCGCCCACGGACCAGGACGGCCGGGGCGCGTTCCAGGACTCCAGCGGCAGGGCCGGCTCGTTCGACGCCCTCGACGTCTTCGCACCTGTCTCGCGCTTCTGCGCAAGGGTCACCGAGCCCGGCTCGATCGCCGGGCTGCTGGCACGGGCCGTCTCCGCGGCACAGACCGACCCCCGGGGCCCGGCGGTGCTGCTCCTGCCCAAGGACGTCCAGCAGTCCACCGTCGACATGACCGCGGGAGCAGGCGTCGCGAGGCCCCTCCACACCGCCGAGGGCCTGGACACCGGCGGTTCGCCTCAGCCGGCCGATCCGGCCGTTCTGGCCACCGCGCTCGACGTGCTCCAGAACGCCTCACGTGTACTGGTGATCGCCGGGGAGGGCGTGGCCGGGGCGTTGGCGCGTGAGGAACTGGCCGCCCTGGTGAGCCGTCTGGGTGCGTGCGTCGCGGTCACGCCGGACGCCAAGGACGTCTTCGACAACAGAAGCCCCCGGTTCGTGGGCGTGGCCGGGGTGATGGGCCACCGGGAGGTAGAGGACTGCCTCAGCCGCGCCGACGCCTGCCTCCTGGTGGGTACGCGGCTGCCCGTCCTGGCACGGGGCCGGCTGGAGACGGCACTCACCACCACACCCGTGGTCTGTGTCGACCCAGAGCCGCCGTTCGTACCCGGTGTCGCGCTGCGCGGGGGGCTGATCGGCACGCTGCGGACTCTGCGGCACCGCCTGCGGCCCCGGCCGCCCGCCTGCCCTGCGCATTCCTCCCCCTCCGTGCTGTCCACGCCCGCGCTCCCCGGCGCGGCCACCGGTTACGGCGCGGCCGTGGCCTCGATCGCCGGGGCACTCCCGCAGGACGCCCATGTCTTCGTGGACGCCGGCAACGTCGGGGCCAGCGTCATCCACGCGCTGCCGGCCCCTCGGAACGGCCGCTTCGTCGTCGCGGTGGGCATGGGCGGCATGGGCTACACCTTCGGTGCCGGGATCGGCGCCGCACTGGCCACCGGCCGACGCACCTACGTCGTGGCCGGTGACGGCGCGTTCTTCATGCACGGCATGGAGGTGCACACCGCGGTCGAGTACGACGCACCGGTCACCTTCGTCGTGCTCAACAACAACGCGCACGCGATGTGCGCCACTCGCGAGGAATTGTTCCAGGGCGGTGCCCGGACCGAGAACCTCTTCCGTCCGGCCGGCATAGCCGCCGGTGTCGCGGCCATGTTCCCCCGGCTCCAGGTGGCCTCGGCGGACACGCCTTCCCAACTGCGGGCCGCGCTGTTGCGCAGCAACACCCGCCGTGGCCCCTCATTGGTCGCCATGGACTTCGACCACCGCGAGATCCCCCCGTTCCAGCCCTTCCTGACCGGCACCAGCGGCACGACCACGAATCCGTCCGGACACCTCCACAGCGACGACCAGGAGCAGACGCATGACCGAGCGATCCACGTTGGCTGACATCCCCGGCCTGGTCCGGGTGGAGAACACGAGCCCGCAGCAACTGGCGGCGCTCTGCGCCGAGATGACCTCAGAGACGTATCCGCACCAGGAGGTCTACGGGCAGTACTGCACCATCCACGCGCACGTGGACTGCCCGCCCGAGGCGACGTACGACTACCTCAGGCGCGGCCACCACCTGGAGGAGTGGACATGCAGCCTGAGGGGATTCGAACCGGCCGGCACGCCTGACCTGTGGGTGGGCCACGACCGTCTGGAACAGGACACACGGATCTACTGCCGGGTCGACGCCCATCCCGGCGCCATGACGGTCGACTACCACTGCGCCTGGGACCAGGGCGACGAGCTGTGGATGATCTATCTGATGCGGGTGCTCCCGGCGACAACGGTACTCGGCCGCCCCGGCTCGCTGATCACCTGGACCAACTGCCGTCACCCCCACTACCGGAGCAACCCGCGCCCGGACCTGACGCCCCACCCCGACCGGCGCTGGGTCGGTGACTACTGGGACCTCTTCTACGCGGGCCACACGGTGGAGATGCGCAACCTCAAGGCGATCCTCGAACACCGGCACCGCAACGGACTGCCGATCAACAGCTCCCCCGCGGCGCAGGTGGCCCGATGACCACGGTGAGTCTCACGGACGTCTCCAGCTACCTGCCCGGCGAGCCCGTCCCCGCCGCCTTCTTCACCGAACATCCCGCCGCGGAGGACAAGCTGCGCGACAGCCCGATGTTCAGGGTCCCGCCGTACCGCCATCACGTAGCGTCCGACGAGTCCAACACCGACATGATCGAGCGTGCCGTCCAGCCGCTGATCGAGCGTCACGGCCGTGCGGAGATACGCCAGGTGGACGTCCTGCTCGTCCACAGCCAGCTCCCGGACCAGCCCTTCGTCGGGGCGGGCAGCGAAGTGGCACGCAGACTGGGCCTCTCTCCCCGCTGGCTCGTCGACGTCGCGAACGCCGGTTGCGCCTCCTTCGTGCACATGCTCCAGCTGGCACGGCAGCTCCTGCTCGCCGGTGACGCCCGTACGGCCCTCGTCTGCAACGCCCAGAGCGCGGCGGGCCAGTTGTTCACCCAGTCACAGGTCCGTGGGCTCTCCCAGGCCGCGATCCCGGGCGACGGCTGTGGCGTCGGCTACCTGACGACCTCCGCGCACGCTCCGCTCCTCGGGATCGAAAGCCGGCACGTCCCGGCGTACGCCGGAGACATGACGATGGTGCGCGACGACGGGGGCAAGTACTGGGAGCCCGGAGAGGCCCAGGTGCGCATCGGATTCACCCCGCGCGGAGTCACCGACGTACTGGAACGGGGCAATCTCCTCGTGCCGGAGGTCGTACGGGCGCTGTGCCGCCGGCTGGGCGTGGGCGCCGCCGAGATCGACTGCCTGATCACCAATCAGCCCAACCGGACCTTCCTGCGGAACTGGCGCGAGTCTCTGGGCCTGCCCGCCCAACGGCATCCGGACACCTTCGACCGGTGCGGCAACCTCTTCGGCGCGGCGATGCCCGTCACGCTCGACGACGCGGTCCGCTCCAAACGGATCGGGGACGGGGATCTCGTGGTCCTGGCGGGATTCGCCCATGCCGGGGACTACGCCGGTGCCGCCGCGATCCGCGGGCCGGGCTGGTGACAGCGTCTGCCCCCGGGCCGGCGCCCGGAGGGACGAACGGACGGCTCCGTTCTTGATCGTCGCCGATGGTGGAGGCGTTTCCGAAGTCGAGGGCCACAAGGGTCGCGACTACGATGAGGCTGTTGCCCCATCGAGGGCTGGGCCAGGGGGCTCTGTCCAGAGCCCGGGCGTTCGCCGACATCGGCGTCACAGGGCGGGCACAGTACGCCCCGCCGCCCTTCACCATGGGCTTTTCAGCACGCAGGGAGCACTGCCATGACTGCTCGTTCCGCCTCGATCGTCCTGGAGCCGCCGGCACAGGAACTGGCCGACGCGACCTCGAACCATCCGTTCCTCTACGAACTGAAGCCGACCGAAGCGCGCAAGGTCCTCGACGATCTGCAGGCCGAGCCGATCGACAAGCTGCCGGTCGACGAGGAGTGGATCACCGTGAAGGCCTCCGTGGGCGACGTGCGGGTGCGCATCGTCAAACCCCAGGGCACCACCGGCACACTCCCCGTCGTGCTGTACATGCACGGCGGCGGATGGGTACTGGGCAACGCGGCCACCCACGACCGGCTGGTACGGGAGCTCGCGGTCGGCGCCCGGACGGCGGTCGCCTTCGTCGAGTACACCCCCTCACCGGAGGCCCACTACCCGGTGGCCATCGAGCAGGGCTACGCGACCGCACAGTGGATCACGCGCGAGGGAGCGGCCAAGGGCCTGGACGCCAGTCGCCTGGCGGTGGCCGGCGACTCGGTCGGCGGCAACATGACCGCCGCACTGGCCCTGATGGCGAAGGAACGCGGGGACGTCACGTTCATACAGCAGTCGATGTACTACCCGGTCACGGACGCGGCCATGGACACCACGTCCTACGACCAGTTCGACAACGGCTACTACCTCAGCCGCAAGGCGATGGAGTGGTTCTGGGACGCCTACACGACCGACCCGAAGCAGCGCGCCGAGATCACCGCTTCCCCCAACCACGCCACCAACGAGCAGCTCACCGGCCTGCCACCGGCTCTGCTGATCGTCGATGAGGCGGATGTGCTGCGCGACGAGGGCGAAGCGTACGCGGCCAAACTGCGCGCCGCGGGTGTCCCGGTCACCACCGTGCGCTACGACGGCACGGTGCACGACTTCATGATGCTCAACTCGCTCAGCGAGTCCAAGGCCACGCGAGCCGCCGTCGAACAGGCCATCTCGATGCTCCGCGACGCCCTGGGTACCGCGTAGCCCCGAGGCCCGACCGGGAGCGCGGTTTGCCACACTGCGCACATGACCCTGACCACCGGCGCCGCGTCGCACGACCCCGTCCGTGACTTCCCCGAACTGGCCCCCCACGCGCGGACGATCGTGCGGCTGCACCCGCGTCGGGGCACTCCCGGGCCTCGCGACAGCCACATCGGCGGCCCTCTGTGGTGGCCGGCCGCCGAACCGTGGCCGCAGTGCACGGACCACGAGGACGTCAACGGCGGGCCGGAGGAGCCCTTCCCGCTGGTCGCCATCGCCCAGTTCACGGCTGCCGAGTTCCCGGACATCCGCTTCCCGGACCGCGCGGACCTGGTGCAGGTGCTGTGGTGTCCGGAGTGGCACGACCAGCCGCACCCCGAGGGCTGGGGCCAGGCGTGCCGGCTGGTCTGGCGCCGGACCGCGGACGTCACCGGGCCACTCGCCGACCAGCCCGACCCCGAGGACCACTGGGACTACGACTGGGACATGATCCCGCGCGCGTGCGTGCTGTCCCCCGAGCGCCTGACGGATTACCCGTGGCACGAGGAACTCCCCGTCGGCCTCGCGGACCGGCACGCCTCCTGGCTCGAGGAGAGAGGACTTCCCGACGACGTCTCGACCGTGCCCGGCTGGAAGTTGGGCGGCAGCATGAACTGGTCCGTGACCGACATGCCTCGGACCCTGGACTGTTCCGAGTGCCACGCACCGTTGGAGTTGTTCCTGCAGTGCGACACCTCCGAGTACGCGCTGGGCGGTTGGGGCGAGGACGGTGCCCCGGACCGCTTCTGGCCCCTGGAGGAGCGCCACCTGGAACCGCAGAGCGAGGAGTGGCGGGAGGCCCGCGAGCCCACCGGTATGAGCGTCGGGCGTGGCAGCCACGCGGGACTCTTCGTCTGCTCCGCCGATCCCCGCCATCCGGCGCCGTTCTTCACTCAGTGACGTCGTCCAGACGCTCCTTGTCGGCGTACCGTGCCTCAGGTGCTTCCGTGACGGCCGCGGGGGTGGCCGCAGCCGCCGTGTGCCGGGCGCAGTGAGCGGGGGCGGATGACGTCGTGCGGGGTGACGCCGCCGCGGGTGTGCGGGGTGGTTCGCCGGTCGGCGGGCCCGCCCGGCGCCGGCCCGTCGTCGTGCCGGGCCAGCCACAGGCGCAGCAGGTGCCGCTTGCGCTCGGGTTCCGCGAAGTCCTCGAACGCCGTGCGGGCGTGCAGCACGATGTGGTTGTCGAACAGCAGCAGGTCCCCGGGGCGGAGGTCGATGTCCAGGCGGAGGGCGGGAGAGGCGGCCGTGGCCTCGATGACGTCGTACAGCGTCCGGCCGGAGGCGTCGGCGGCGTCAGGGCCGTGGGCCGGCGAGTCCTGGACGAGGTGCTGTCCGGCGTTCAGACGGGCCCGGTCGTAGCGCATGCTGGGCCGGGTGCCGTGCCGGGTGATGAGCGGGGCGGCCAGGTAGGAGCGCTCACCGGGGAACTGCTCGGCCTGCTGGGCGAAGAAGCGGACGTCGTAAAGACCTCCCGCGAGATCCGGCCGGCTCTCGAGTACGGCGTTGTGTACCGCCGCCGCGCTCGCCAGCAGCGTACGTCCGCCGGAGCGGGCCTGCTGGAGACACAGCAGGCCCGCGATGTCCGCCTCGTCGGTGTGGAAGGGAAGCGCCGCCCGCGTGCGGTGGGCCGGTGGCGGGGCGGCTCCGCCGCGGGAATCGGCTTCCCGGACGTGGCACACGGTGTGTCCGTCGACCGTCTGCGGCACGGGTCGCCCCAGGTACTGGCCGATGCCGCGCAGGACGGTGCTCGCCTCCGCCTCGCCGAGCCGGTCGACGGGGATTCCCCTGATCAGGGCGAAGCCGCGTCCGTCGCGGAGTTCGGCGGTGACCTGCCCGAGCCGTGCCGCGAGGGGGGGCAGGGGGAATGAGGCGCGGGTCCGACCCAGAC
>NZ_JBHYKH010000242.1:0-13214 GCF_042741275.1 Streptomyces sp. NPDC058964 | reverse complement strand
GTCCTGTCCTGTGTGCGTCAGCCCTCGCCGATGTTGACCATCCACTGAATGCCGAACCGGTCCGTGCACATGCCGAACACGTCGCCCCACATCTGCTTCTCCAGAGGAACGGCCACGGAGCCGCCGGCGGACAGCTTCTCCCAGTAGCCGCGCAGTTCGGCGTCGTCGTCGCCGCTCAGGCTCACCGCGATGTTGTCGCCCACGGTGCGCGGCATACCCGGAGGGCTGTCGGCGCCCATCAGAGTGAAGCCGCTCGGGGTCTCGAGCATGCCGTGCATGATCCGGTCGGCCTCGGGCGAGTCCTGCCGGCCGAACTCACCGTACGAGTTCAGGGCCAGGGTGCCGCCGAAGACCTCCTTGTAGAACTCCATGGCCTGCCGGGCGTCGCCGCCGAAGCTGATGTACGGATTGAGCCGCGAGGTCATGAGAGCCTCCAGGGACGGGACAAATGGTCTGATCCGGCCAGGCTAGCGCGGCCGGCCGACGGTGGCCTGCCTGGACACCAGCGGCAACTCACAGAGCAGCAACCGCGAACTGGGCCTCACCCGCACGGGCACCGGCGTGCCCAAGGCCGTGGCGACCGCCGCAGGAACCACGTTCAACAGCGACGGCACGGGTGGCACCGCCGCGAAGACGCGACGGCTCGGCAGACCCCGCGCGGGTCGCCCGGACGGCTCGGGCCACCGCACGCAGGCGCGTGACGTCCGGCGGGCGGACGGCCCGGCAGGCACACGGCCGAGGCGCTCGGGTGGAGCGCCTCGGCCGTGTGCCCGCTGTGGCGACATGGTCGTCCGCCCGCCTCGTGGCACGACTCCGTACGCCTCCGTCCGCCGCCGGGACCCGAGGCCGGGACGCTAGAGCGTGCGCTCGAGTCGCTCCGCCACGAGCTTCACGAAACGTGCGGGCTCCTTCGGCTGGCCGCCCTCGGCGAGCACCGCGAGGCCGTGCAGCAGTACGGCGGTGTCCACGAGTTCGGCGTGATCCTCGCGCTCCTTGTACGCCTGGTTCAGGCCCTGCACGAGCAGGTGGCCGGGGTTCAGCTCGAGGATCCGCTTCGCGGTCGGGACGTCCTGGCCCATGGCCCGGTACATGTTCTCCAGAGCCGGGGTGAGATCGTGGGCCTCGGAGACGACACACGCCGGGGAGACGGTGAGCCGCGTCGAGAGGCGTACGTCCTTCACCTCCTCCCCGAGCTGCTCCTTCATCCAGCCGAGCAGCCCGGCGTACGACTCGGCCTGCTTCTCCCGCTCGCCGTCGTCCTGCGTGTCACCCTGGGCGTCGAGATCGATCTCGCCCTTGGCGACGGACCGCAGCCGCTTGCCCTCGAACTCGCCCACGGCGTCGACCCACACCTCGTCGACCGGGTCGGTGAGCAGCAGGACCTCGACGCCCCGGGCCCGGAACGCCTCCATGTGCGGGGAGTTCTCGATGCTCTGCCGGGACTCGCCGGTCATGTAGTAGATGTCGTCCTGTCCGTCCTTCATCCGCTCCACGTACTGCTGCAGCGTGGTCGGCTCGTCCTCCGCGTGTGTGCTGGCGAAGGAGGCGACGGCGAGCAGCGCGGCACGGTTGTCGGAGTCGCTGAGCAGCCCTTCCTTCAGGACGGCGCCGAACTCCCGCCAGAGCGTGGCGTACTTGTCGGGGTCGTTCGCCTTCATCTCCTTGACGGAGGACAGCACCTTCTTGGTCAGCCGGCGCTGGATCAACCGGATGTGCCGGTCCTGCTGGAGGATCTCGCGGGATACGTTCAGCGAGAGGTCGTTCGCGTCGACGACGCCCTTGACGAAGCGGAGGTACGGCGGCAGCAGCGCCTCGCAGTCGTCCATGATCAGTACGCGCTTGACGTACAGCTGGAGGCCGCGTCGGAAGTCCCGGGTGAACAGGTCGTGTGGAGCGTGCGCCGGGAGGAACAGGAGAGCCTGGTATTCGAAGGTGCCCTCCGCCTGGAGGCGGATCGTGTCCAGCGGGTCGCGCCAGTCGTGGCTGACGTGCTTGTACAGCTCGTGGTACTCGTCGTCGGACACCTCTTCGCGCGAGCGTGCCCACAGGGCCTTCATCGAGTTCAGCGTCTCGGGTTCGGGCGCGTCCTCGCCGTCGGCCGTCCCCGGGAGGAGCCGGATCGGCCAGGTGATGAAGTCCGAGTACCGCTTGACGATCTCCTTGACCGTCCATACGGAGGTGTAGTCGTGCAGTTGGTTGTCGGGGTCGGCCGGCTTGAGATGGAGCGTGACGGCCGTGCCCTGCGGTGCGTCCTCGGCCGTCTCCAGGGTGTAGGTGCCCTCGCCCCGCGACGACCATCGGGTGCCGCCGCTCTCTCCGGCCCGCCGGGTCACCAGGGTCATCTCGTCGGCCACCATGAAGCCGGAGTAGAAGCCGACCCCGAACTGTCCGATGAGCCCCTCGGCCCCGGCCGCGTCCTGGGCCTCCTTGAGTTCCTGCAGGAACGCGGCCGTGCCGGAGTTGGCGATGGTGCCGATGAGCTTGCCGACCTCGTCGTACGACATCCCGATGCCGTTGTCCCGCACGGTGAGCGTACGGCCGGTCTGGTCGAGCTCGATCTCGATGTGGAGGTCGGACGTGTCGGCGTCGAGGTCGTCGTCCCGCAATGCGGCCAGGCGCAGCTTGTCGAGCGCGTCGGACGCGTTGGAGACGAGCTCCCGCAGGAAGACATCCTTGTTCGAGTAGACCGAGTGGATCATCAACTGGAGCAGCTGACGGGCCTCTACCTGGAACTCAAACGTTTCGGTCGGCATGGTTCGCGTGTCCCTCACAGGTACCCAAGTATCCGGAAACAGGTCACGGTCACTGTAAAACACCAAGTCAGTGCGGCATCACCGTGGTTGACCGCCCGGTAGCAGAGTCCTCATACGAACGGTCATTACCGGCCACAAGAGTGACGGAAAAGCGCACTGTTACAACCTTCCGATGGTCGGCTTCGCAGGGCGATCGGTCATCTCAGGTCATGACCCCCGCACTCGGGGCGCGAATCGGTACGGTCACGGCTCGTGCTCCGGCTCGACTCGCCCGATCGGCCGGATCAGGGGGATCAGGGGCCTCAGGGGGAACCGATGCGCCGAGACGACACGGCGTCCTGTGCGGGTCTGGGCTGTGCCGGACTGGTGTTGCTCCAGTTCTGGGTCCCGGTCGGATATCTGCTCGCCGCCCCCGTGACCGTGCCGGCCCTGCTGGCCGCCCAGGAGCCCCCGGTGCGGACACCACCGGCCGGACCCTTGGCTCTGGTCTGCATCGCCCTGCTCGTGGCGGCCCTCGTGACCTGGCGCGCCGGTCACCGCGTCCGGTTCCGGCCATGGCTGCTGCTCGCCCAGTCCGTGGGCCTGGCGGTGCTGTCCGTGGTGGTGGCCCTGTGGGTCAGGTCGCGGGCAGAGCCTTCGGCGCTCCGCATGGCGCAGGGCGACCCCAAGGGTGCCTGGGCCGTGGTCTCGGAGGCGGAGACGGTGGCTGTCATGCTGGTGGCGGTGGTCTTCTTCCTCGTCGTCCGCAGGACCAGCCGCACGCCGCCCTCCCGATGGGCCGCCGGCATGCGAACGATCGGGCCGCGCTCGCCCCGGCCGGGCGAGATCTGGTGGTGCGAGAAGGCCCTGCGCGGCGGCGGGCGCAAGCATCTGCCCTGTCTCGTGCTCGACCGGGACGGCGGCCTGGCTCGCATCCTGTGGCTCAACCGCTGGGGCAACGAGGGACGCGGCGCCTCCGTCCCCGTGCTGGACGGTGCCTGGAACACACGGTCGCGCGGGCTGAGCAGTTGGGTCGATGTGCACCAGCCCAATCAGGTGCCGTTGGCCGACTTCGGCAGGATGATGGGCCCCTGCCCCTCCAAGACGTGGCGCCTGGTCCACGAGGCCGCCCGGGCGGCCGCCGAGGGCACATGACACGAACCACCGTGTCACGCCGCGGCGCCGTGTTCTGCACCGATCCCCCTGCGGTTTTCTACGGCGACACGGCCGTGCGCGGACCACGCAGAAGTCGCCGCTCGTCCAACCTGCCGCCCGGCCGTGGCTCGGGGGCGAAGGCCCAGCCGGGGGCCAGAGAGCCGCCGACGGTCAGCGCCGGAGGCGAGTTCCACGAAAGGGGCGGACGGTGCGCGAGCCGCTCCTCCAGCGCACGGATCCGTCCCGGTCCGCGAACCCGGCCCTCGCCGGAGAAGAGTGAGACGCTGGTCATGGGAGATGCAACCGTTTGGCTCGCTCAGATGTCCTTATTGTTGAAACCACTGTCCCCTTGGAAGAAGGTTTGGGGGGCGTCATGCACCACCACCATCAACGCCGTACGGCCGTCGCCGCCGGCATCCTCCTCACCGCCGCCCTGGGCGTCGCGGTTCCGGCCTCCGCCGCTCCGCAGTCCAGGCAGGCTCCCGCGACCGCTCTCGTGGTCAACGCCCGATGGGGCGGCCACTGCTCGTACGACCGCATCGTCATCGACGTCCGGGGGAAGCTGCCTCCGGTCACCGTGAAGCCGGTCAAGGAACTGCGATACGACCCCTCCGGGAAAAAGGTCCCGCTCGCCGGGAAGTACTTCCTGGAGATCAAGCTCTCCCCCGCCGCCGCGCACAACGACGCAGGGCAGTCGGTCTACCGAGGACCCAAGCTGGTGAAGATCAATCTGCCGGCGCTCAAGGGCCTCGCTCTGACCGGTGACTTCGAGGGCGTGGTCGGCTTCGGAGCCGCTTTCAACAGCAAACCCGTCTACAGCACCTTCAAGCTCCATTCCCCGGAGCGCTTCGTTCTCGACGTCAGGCACGCCAACCGCTGCGCCTGACCACATCTGAAGGCCCTGCCGTCCGTGGACGGCAGGGCCTTCTGCTTGACGGACGGCCCACCACTCTGTATGTACATGACAGAGCTTTGGTATGGACCAATCCTTCGCGGCATCGCGCACCACTCCGGCGCCCAACCTCCAGTGGAGGCAGCAATGCGAAGACCGTCGGCACTCGTCGCCCTTTTCGTCGGGGCGTTGCTCCTGTTCCTGTCCCCGCCCGCCGCCGCGGCCGGCTCACCGACCGCCGCGTTCTCCAAGTCATCTTCCTGGGACAGTGGTTACCAGGGCGCGTACAGCATCACCAATGGCGGCAGCACCGCACTGTCCGGCTGGACCATCGAATTCGACCTGCCCTCCGGCACCACGGTCGGTGCCTACTGGGACGCACTGCTCACCCGGAGCGGCAGTCATTACACCTTCAAGAACCGCGAGTACAACGGGTCGTTGGCGCCCGGCGCCACCACCTCCTTCGGCTGGGTGTCCAGCGGTACGGGCACACCCGCGAACTGCAAGCTCGACGGTGTCCCCTGCACCGGCGGTTCGGGCGGCGGCGACACCACGCCACCGAGCGTCCCGACCGGAGTGACCGTCGGCGCGGCGACCGGTTCCTCGCTGACAGTGCGATGGACCGCCGCCACCGACGACTCCGGATCGGTCGCGGGCTACGAGGTCTCACGCGACGGCGACACACCCGTCACCGTCACGGGAACCTCCTACACCGCCACCGGACTGCAGACGAGCACGAGTTACTCGTTCCGTGTCCGGGCCAGGGACGCGGCGGGCAACACCTCGGCCTACAGCGCGGCGGTCAGCGGTACCACGGCCTCCGGCGGCACCCAGCCGGGCGGTGCCGTGCACACGGCGCCGTACGTCGACATGGGAGCCTGGCCCACCCCGAGCATGCCCGACATGGCCTCCGTGAGCGGGGTCACGAGCTACACGATGGCATTCGTCACCGCGTCGGGCTGCAAGGCGATGTGGTTCAACGCCTATGACCCGCGCGACGGTTGGGCCAAGGACCAGATCGACGCGATCCGGTCCGGAGGAGGCGACGTCAAGGTCTCCTTCGGCGGCGCCTCGGGGACAGAACTGGCCCAGGCCTGCGGCTCGGTGGACTCGCTGTACACCGAGTACAACGCGGTCGTCAACGCCTATGGCCTGACGTACGTGGACTTCGACATCGAGGGCGCCGCCACCGCGGACCCGGCCTCCGTCAGCCGCCGTTCCCAGGCACTGGCCCGCCTGCAGCAGGCCCATCCGGGACTGAGGATCTCGCTCACGCTCCCGGTACTCCCCGAGGGCCTGACCGCGGACGGCCTGAGCGTGGTCGAGTCGGCCCGCGACGCCGGGGTCGACCTCGACGTCGTGAACGTCATGGCCATGGACTACTACCGCAGCGTCGACTACGGCGATGCCGCCCTCCAGGCCGCGCAGAGCACCTTCACGCAACTGAAGTCGCTGTACCCGGGCAGGGCGGACGCGCAGGTGTGGGCCATGATCGGGGTGACCCCCATGCTCGGCCAGAACGACGACGGCCATGTCTACGACCAGGCCGACGCCCGCCAGTTGGTTGCCTTCGCCAAGGACAAACACCTCGGTGAGCTCGCCTTCTGGGAGGCGACGCGTGACCGCAACGCCTGCACGGGGGCCCTGTACCGCTGCACCAACATCGCCCAGTCACCGTACGAGTTCGCCAGGATCTTCGCCGCGTACGGAGGCTGACTGCCTGTCAGTCCCAGGGGCGCCCCCGCTGCCGCTGCCGCGGGGGCGCCCCCGCAATTGCCGTGCCGGACCTGCCCCGCGGGGACAGAATGCCCGGACGCGGAATACCGCTTGCGCTGCCGTAGCGCACCTCAGCCGCTCACGAGGCCCACGACGAGGTTGATCGCGGTGGCGAGCATGCCCGTGCCGGACACGGGCGATCCGCGCCGTCGTGCTGCGCCACACACTCGGTCAACTCCCATCCGCGGTCCTCCTTCCCACGAGGCGAGCGCGTCGCGGGAAGCCGCGGGGTCAGCTCGTGGCCCCGGCATCGGCGCCGTCCGGCAGCAGGGTCAGGAGCTGCTCGGTGTGGCCGGGCAGCTCGGCTTCCGCGAGACCCGTGATGAGGTCCCTGAGGGGCATGGGCCGATCGACCAGGACCGTGCCGTTGGACAGGAGCAGGGTGGGCACCAGAGTGTCGAGTTCGGCCTCGCTCAGCGTCGGCCCTCCGAGAGCGCACAGGGCATCGCCCTGGATGCGGATGCGCTCCCGGAGTCCCTCGTTGCCGCCCGCGAGCGCACCGACGCGTTCGAGCGTCCACGCGTCCTGCGCCATGCGGTTGTCGTACGTCGTGTTCGCTCCCGAAGTCACACAGGAGACGGCGTTGATGGTGGCGGCATTGACTATGGCCACGTGCGCCAGGATCTGGTCCGCGTTCCACTCACCCGCCGGCGGAACGGGAACGGTGTCGCCGGAGTCGGCCACCGTGGCGGCGGCGTCCAGCAGTGCGCGATAGGCGTGCCGAAGCGGTGCGGTGTCCATCGTGTGATCGCCCTCTGCGGTCGTGTGCGGAGTGGTTGCCGGAAACAGCGCGGAGTCTGCGGTCTCAGCTGTGCGCGCGGTACATCTCCCAGGGCGCCTGGGGGAGAACCTCACCGGTCTCGAGCAGCGACTTGAGATTCGCCAGCACGGCCGGCCAGCCCTCCGAAATCCCCTTGAACATCTCCGGATTGGCGAGGTTCTCGTGGGTCACGGTGAGACGGACGATGTCCTGGTGCGGCTCGACAAGGAAGGTGACGACCGACGGCTCCCTCGGCGGTTCGACGTCGGGGGTGTCTTCGAAGGTGATGACGAGGCTCGTCGGGGGCTCGGCCTTGAGCACGCGACCGACGACGTCGACGGCGCCCGATCCGTCGACGCGCCGGTGCTCCCAGGTCGATCCCGGCTGCCAGTCCGAGACGTTGGCGTGTCCCCAGTAGCGCGCCGTCAGGTCCGCGTCCGTCAGGGCCTGCCACACCTGCTCCGCGCTCGCGCGGATGTAGGTGACATAGACGTAGGTAGGTACCGATGTTGCTTCGTGGGTCATGGCGTACTCCTCTGCCTGGTTCTTGATGGCACTGATCACTTGCAGACGGGGCCTGTCGAACCCCGAGATCCATCGCTCCTCGATCTCGTGGATCGGCACCGGGTTGAGGTAGTGCAACCGCTCCCGTCCACGGCGCACGACGGTCACGAGGTTGGCCCGCACCAGAATGTCGAGATGCTGGGTCGCCGACTGGCGCGCCATGTCCAGGCGCTCACACAGCTCGCGCAGCGTCTGGCCGTTGTGCTCGCGCAGACGGTCGAGCAGGAGTCGCCGGGTGGGGTCGGCCAGGGCTTTGAAGACCGAGTCCATGGCTCTTGCATCGAGGCTCACACTCCACATTATGCAGGTGTTTGCCTGCATAATGTCAACCGATGTCCCCGCCCTGAGCCGGGCCACACGGATGACCTGGGACTTTCACCTTCACGGAACGCTCACCCGTCCTTTCGCGTGGCCGTCAGAACCGTGGCGCTCAACCTCCAGGACGGCCGCGTCGCCCTGGAGCCGCGCCGTCGCGGCGGCGGAGCAGTTCGGCGTGCAGCGCGTCGACCAGGGCCGCCATGGACCGGCCGGGCTGCCGGATGGCCGGAGTGCGGTACGCGCGCGACGTCCCGCGGAACGTCCGGGTCGGACGCTGCAGGACACGCCGGGCGGCCTCGGCCACCAGCCGGACACGGACCAGTTCCCGCCGCCGGGGCAGCCGGACGTGGCAGGTGAGCAGGCCGGCGAGGGAGCAGGTGACCGCGGCCGGCGCAGGTGCCGCCGACAGGACCGGGCCCGGGGACCGACGCGCCGGGGTATCGAGGCTGATCACGCAGACGGCGGCCAGGGCCGCGGCCGCAGAACGCGGCGCAGTTCCGTGAGGGCGGGCGCGGCCATGGCCGCTTCCTCCGCCGGGCGGCTTGACCGGCTCGGCCGGCCACAGGGCCGGCCGTGACATGTCACCGTCGAGGCTGCCCGCGACATGTCGCCGGGGTGGCCGTGCCCCTCCCTCCGCCCGTCGATCCGGCGTGTCCCCCCGAGCGGAGGATGCACGGGCGGAAGCGCGATGCGAGCGAGTGCCGCGCTCAGGCCCCCGGACGCTGGGAGTCGACCATCAACTGGAGCAGGTCCCTCAGGCCGCGTCGCGGGTTCGTGTCGAGGGCGACCAGCGGGTCAGTGGCGAAGCGCAGGCGGGCACGGAGGTCCCGTGCGGCTGCGTGCCCGGCCTCGGTGGCGGCGATGCGCTTGATCCGCCGGTCGGCGGGGTCGGGTACGCGTTCGACGAGGCCACGGCCCTGGAGACGGTCCACCATTCCGGTCAGGTTCGAGGGGTCGGCGCCCACGCGCTCGGCGAGCCGACGCATCGGCAGCGCCTCGTCCAGCGCCAGCAGCACCTTGACCTGCTGCGGTGTGAGTCCGTGGCGGGCGGAGGCGGTCTCGTACTCGCGGTTGTAGAGGGCGGTGATCTTCGCGAAGAGGGCGACCACCTCGGCGGTGAGTCGGTCCGGGGCGTCCATGGGCGGAGTCTAGACCAGCTGCTTACACACCACCATGGTTGACAATGATGGTGGTACTCCATAACTATTTACCACCAGCACCACTCGGCACCGTTACGGGCTCCGCCGTCCCCGGCGTGGTCACCACGAAAGGCACTCACATGTCCTCCAACGTCGTCCTGATCACCGGCACCTCCTCCGGCATCGGCCTCGAATCCGCCGTAGCCGCCGCCCGCGCCGGATGGACCACCGTCGCGACCCTGCGCGATCCGAAGCGGGCGGACGCGCTGCGCGAAGCCGCCGACCGGGCCGGGGTCACGCTCGACATCCGCCGGCTCGACGTCACCGACCCGGCTTCCGTGGCCGCCGCGATCGAGGGCGTCGTCGCCGATTACGGCCGGCTCGACGCGCTGGTCAACAACGCCGGCGCCGGCCACGTCGGGACCATCGAGAACGAGACCGTCGAGGACGTGCGCCGGGTGATGGAGGTCAACTTCTTCGGTGTCGTGCAGACCACCAAGGCCGCGCTCCCCCACCTGCGCGCGTCCGGCGGCAGGCTGATCACCGTCACCTCGGTCGGCGGAGTCGTCGGACAGCCCTTCAACGAGGCGTACTGTGCGGCCAAGTTCGCGGTCGAGGGCTACATGGAGAGCCTCGCCCCGGTGGCCCAGCGGCTCGGCGTGACCGTCTCCGTGGTGGAACCGGGCGCCGTGGCCACCGAGTTCGTCAACAACATCGACCTCGACCTCGCGCGACTGATCGACGCCTCGGGCGACTACGCGGAATTGCTGCAGAGCTACGTCACCCGCACCCTGGGGCAGTTCGCCGACTCCGCACAGACCCCGGGGCAGGTCGCCGTCACGGTGCTCGAGTCCCTGACCGCCGAGCGACCCGCGTTCCGGCTCCAGACCTCCGAGTGGGCGCGCACCTTCACCGGCACCAAGCTCGCCGACAACGACGGCTCGGCCGTCCTCGCCCTCACCGGCGGCTACCTCGGCTGACCGAAACCCGCCACGGCGATCCGTGAGCCCCACCGGCCCGCCGGGCGGCGTTAGCTCCGCAGTGATTCCATGTGCTGCGCCGCGTCGGCGGAAGCCTCGTCGGGGGTGCGTCCGTGCTCACGGGCCACCATGTAGGCGGCGTACCAGTCCGCCCAGTGGTGCTCGGGTGCGGTCGCCTCGTACGGACCGTGGTGCTGCTCGGTCTCCCGCAGGAGTTCGGTCAGCTGGGGGATGTCCATGGTGGTGCCTCCTCACTCGTGCGGGACCGGTCACCGTCCCGGGCAGTCGTTCCCTGACCTCCTGCGGCAGCCGCCCGTTGCCGTCCGGGTCTTCGAAGGAGGCGTACGAGCCGTACTGCGGCGTTCCGGGTCAGGACCGTCGACGCATCTGGGCGCCCGTGTCGCAGGCCGCCGACGGAGGACCCCGATTCTGCGGCTCCGGACCGCGCACGGACCGGGTACGTGACAATTGTGACGTATAGGACCTGAATCATCAGAGTGAACCCGGACGGGCAACACGGACGCGGACGGGCGGCCACTGTCCGTGACACCCGTTGGGTGGATCGGGGAGCGGCGGGCGCTGCCCGGGCGCCCCCTCAGATCGATTCTCCCGGCCGCAGATACCGGTAGCCGTTCGTCTCCTCGGCGAGCCAGCCGTTGACACTGCTGAGGCCGCGGTCGTTGATCTGCGCGTCGTGTATCGCCAACGCCCGCCGTGGTCCGACCGACTTGACGAACTCGATCGCCTCCGCCGTCCTGAGCCACGAACCGTGGACCGGGACGAGGAGCGTCTCGACGGGCTGCTCGGGCACGTGCAGTGAGTCGCCGGGGTGGTAGATCTCCTCGTCGACGACGTAGCCGAGGTTCGCGCAGTCGGGTCGGCCTTCGTAGATGTGCGCATGACGCCCGCCCACCGCCCGCACCCGGAAGCCGGCGGCGGTGAACTCCTGCCCGGAGCCCACTCCGATGACCTCCAGCCGATCGATGTGCGCCTCCGCGGGAGCGTGGACCGGCACGCCGAGACCGGCCAGCCGAAGGACGTCGATGTGGTCGGCGTGTTCGTGAGTCACAAGTACAGCATCCGCGCCGGTCAAGGCAGTTGGCTCGCTCCAGACCCCGGGATCGATGACCAGCGCACGGCCCCCGCTCTCGAGCCTGACGCATGCGTGGGTGTACTTCGTGATTCGCATGGCGCCCCAACGTAGCGCGGCCGGGCGCGCGGCGCCGACCGGTCCGGGGCACACGGTGCAATTCCCGGGGCGATGGATCGGATCCGTCCATTGCGGGTCGCGTGCAGTGCCACCACCTGGAACCGGGTGAGTGATCCGGCCCGGATGTTGAGCTGCACCGTGTCACCGTTCGCCACCGGCTGCCAGGCCATGTGCACGGTCTCGGGCAGGGGTCCGCTCAGAGGCCACGGGACCGGCGTCTGACGAGTGAATCCAGCCAGTCGGTGGCGGCCGAGGTGACCGCGGGAAGGGCACTGTGCACACCCGGACAAACGATCGGCAGGGAGCGTCCCTATGCCGAAGTTCCTCATCCGGGCCAGCTACACGCCCGAGGGCACCAAGGGACTCCTCAAGGAGGGGGCGAGTGGCCGCCGCGCCGCCGTCGACCAGGTCGTCACCGGCCTCGGCGGCACGGTCGAGGCCATGTACTTCGCCTTCGGGAATGACGACATCATCCTGATCGTCGACTTCCCCGACCCGGTGTCCACGGCCGCCGTCAGCCTCACCGTCAAGGCGAGCGGCGCCCTGCACACCCGGGCCACCCCGCTGCTCTCCCTCGACGAGATCGACGAGGCCGCCCGCAGGAAGGTCGCCTTCCGTGCTCCTGGTGCGTAGGCCAGGGGTCATGTGATCGGCGGATTCGGCGCGGCTTTAGCCCGTTCGCATGACTCACCCGCGCCGCAGGGTGAACGGAGACGACGAGCTCTTCGCGCCGAGGGCGACAAACCGCTCGCGAGCATTAGCGTCGGGTCTTGTGTTGCTCAGCTACGCGTTTGTGAACCTGAAGCCCGGAGTGGGAAAGACCACCAGTGCGGTCTGGCTGGCTCACGCACTCCACGAATCGGGCATCCCACCGCTGCTGGTGGACAGTGACCCCGCGTCCTCCGCACTGCGGTGGAGCGAGTTGGCGGGCGGCTTTCCGTTTCCCGTGGTCGCCCTTCCGGTGGGTGACGTGCACCGGCGCGTGAACGACGTCCTCGGCAACCGGCAGGCCGTCGTGTTCGACGCCCCGCAGCTGGAGGACCACGCGCACATCGCCCGGAGCATCATGAGGTACGCGAGCGAGTGGATCGTGCCGGTGACGCCTGCTCCCATCGAACTGGATCGCATGGCGCCCATCGGCGGCGAGATGGGAGACATGCAGTCCTTGCGCGCCCAGCCGGCCCGCGCCGCCGTCCTGCTGAACCGCACGAACCGTCCGGACGCCACGCGCACCGGTCCCGACGCCGACGCCCGCGAGGCCCTCACCGAGCGCGGCTTCGACGTGTTGAACACCCACGTTCCGCGACTCGACCTGTACGCCCAGTCGTTCGGGAGCCGGGTACAGGTCAAAGGCTCGGCCTACATGGATCTCGCCGACGAACTCATCAAGCGTCAGGACCCGCGATGAACCAGCGCAAGGACACGTACCGGGCGGCACTGCAGCGCGAACCGCAGGCCGCGGCACTGCGTCCGGCCAAGGTCACCCATCTGCACACCCGGTACGTCCGGGTGACCATCGAGCTCTCCCCCGCCTTGTCACGCGACGTCACACGATGGGTTGGCTCCCCCGTGTCCGCGCTCGGGAACGCCGGTGCGGCGGTACTGCGCCCACTCGCCGGCTGGGGCGTGGTGGCCGAGGCTGTCGCGGAGGCCTCGTCGCTGGTGGGTGACATGATCCGACCGTGGTC
>NZ_JBHYKH010000241.1:0-13282 GCF_042741275.1 Streptomyces sp. NPDC058964 | reverse complement strand
CCGTCGGCTCCTGCGCACCCGCATCCTCGGCGGCGTCATCAACGAGTACCGCTACGCGGCTTGACCTGCGACGACGACTTTCCGAGCCTCACAGGTGTCGCCGGGCTGGTTCAGGGGGAGGGGACGTCGATTTCGCGGATGCCTCCTCCGGGGCCGGTGGCAAGGTACTCCAGGAGCAGGGTGAGAGCGTTTGCGGCCAGTTCCTGTGCATGGTCGTTGCTGAACTCGCCGGTGCCGGGTTCGTTTTCGTCGGTGACGTCGGCCGGTTCGAAGGTGGTCTCCCACGCGCGGTGGGCCGGCCATTGGTCGGCTCGGGTGGTGAACCGGACGCGGATGGGCCAGTTGTTTCCGTCTGCGGTGACGTTGATGACGTGGATGGTGCCGGACTGTGGGCTGTGGATGGAGCGCCCGCGCAGCGCGTCGGCGGTCAACTGTGCGGCGCGGGCGGATGAGAAGGACGCGGCGGTCATACCGGGAGGTTAGTGCGGGGACGGGCGGTGTGTGCTCCGTCCCCGCGTCCGGTCAGCAGCGTCGGGCGCCGGCCGGGAGCTTCTCGTGGTAGGCGGTGATGATGCCTTTGATGCCCGTCGAGCCGTAGCCGAGATACGACACGACGACGCGGTACTGGCCCGATTGGCAGGGCGGCAGGTCCCTGAGCAGGAAGACTCGCGTGTTCGGGTCCTGCTCGTAGGTGGTGGTGGGGTTGGCGAGGGTGTAGGTGATGTCCTCGTCGACCGTGGGGGTCCAGTGCTTCGCATGGATCTTGTTGAAGCCGAAGCCGTTGGCGGTGCCGCAGCGCAGCGGGATGTTGGCGAAGGGTACGTGCGGGGCGTACCACTTGACGATGTGCCCTTTGGTCTTTCCGTCGCAGGCGTTCGGCTTGAGTACCGCGGGCTTGACGGAATTCGCTTGCGCAGCGGGCGAAGCCAGGGACAGCGGGACGAGCATGACGGCAGCCGCATCCGTCAGCGCCGCCACGTGCCGCCGGCACCCCGGTAGCCCTTGTTACCGAGCCCCGGACTGTTCTTTATGGGCTACAGTCTGCTCCCCGCGCCCGCGGGGATGGTCCCGACAGGCCGGCCACGATGGAGGCGGTGTAGGACTGCTCCCCGCACCCGCGGGGATGGTCCCAAGGTGACCGCCAACTCCCGTATCCAGCTCACCTGCCTTGGCCACCGCCGAGCCCGAGTCGTTGAGGAGCATGTTGGCCGAAGAGGCTCGGCCGGCACCCCGGCATGGCAACGTCGAAGAGCCGTCCGATCGTCCGTCGTGGAAGGTCGGACAGCGCTGCTTTTCTCTCGGCGGCTTTTCTGCACGGCGCTTGAGTCGCGGTTGAGCCGCCTCGTCCAGCCCCGTGCCACACTCGGCCCATGCTCCACAGGCGTGTTGATCAATTTCTGATCGAACGGACAAAACATATCCGCAGGGGCCTCATGGGAACCCCGCTGGTTCCCTTGGCGGACGAGCAGTGCGACATCGTCGCCAAACTGGAATTCTGCAATCCCGCCGGAAGCACCAAGGACCGTTCGGCACTGTGGATTCTGGAACAGGCCATCGGTCGCGGGGAGATAACCCACGACACCACGGTGGTCGAATCGTCGTCCGGTAATTTCGCGCTGGCTCTGGCTTTCTATTGCCAAATGCTTGGCCTGTCGTTCGTTCGGGGGATCGATACGAACTGCAACGAGGCCACCGAGGCCCAACTCCGCGTGCTGTGCGAGCGGGTGGAGAAGGTCTCCGTCCGTGACACGGCGGGCAGCTACCTGAAGTCCCGGCTGTCCCGAGTACAGGAACTGCTGGTCGAACTCGACTCGGCGTACTGGCCCAACCAGTACGCCAATCCGGATGCTCGTGACGCGCACTACCGCTTCACCGCAGGCGAGCTGATCGCGCAGGCGGGCCCGCTCGACTACCTCTTTGTCGGCGTGGGTACGGGCGGCACGATCGCCGGGCTCTCCCACCGGATCAAGGAGACGTATCCGCGCTGCGTGATCGTCGCCGTCGACACCGAAGGCTCGGTGATCTTCGGAGGGCCTCCGAAGAAACGGCGCATCCCCGGCATCGGCTCCAGCATCGTGCCGCCGCTGTGCGGTGAGGCGCTGATTGACCAGGTCGAGATCGTCTCCGAGGTACGCGCTGTCGATGCCTGCGGCGTCCTGGTCGCCAAGTACGGCCTGTACGCCGGCGGTTCGACCGGCAGCAGCTACGCCGCCGTCCAGGACCATTTCGCCCGCCACCGTCCCCGTGCACACCGTCCCCGGGTCGCCTTCATCGCCGCCGACCGCGGCCATGCCTACGCCCAGACCGTCTACAACCCCGCGTGGGTCCAGCGGCTGCGCGCGGAAACGGCACAGGCCTCCGGCGCCACAGCCCTGGCCGTCAACTGAAGGAGATGCACTCCGTGTCCACCCTGGCTCCACCGCCCATGACCGTCATCGGCGCGGGCGACATCGCCGCCGAGACGGACCGTCACCGTCCGGAACTCCTGGAGGTCGTCCGCGCCGCTTACCTCGCGCACGACGCCGGGCAGAGCTCGAACCCGCACAGCTCGTTCCTGCGCTTCCCGCACCAGCACCGGTCGCGCATCATCTCCCTGCCCGCCTATCTGGGCGGCGAGTTCGAGGTCGCCGGCAACAAGTGGATCGCCAGTTTTCCGGACAACACGAAGCACGGCATCCCCCGCGCCTCGGCCACGCTGATCCTCAACGACTGCGTCACCGGCTACCCGTTCGCCTGCATGGAGTCCTCTATCGTCTCGGCGACGCGGACGGCGGCCTCGGCGGTGCTCGGCGCGCAGACGCTGCTCGGCGCGCGTCGTGCCCGCCGAGTCGGCATCGTGGGCACGGGGCTGATCGCCGAGCACGTATGGCGGTTCCTGCGTGATCTCGACTGGGAGATCGACGCCTTCCGGCTCTTCGACCTCGACCCGGCGGTGGCGAGCCGCTTCCGTGCCGTCATGGCCGAGCACACCACGGCCGATATCGTGGTCGCCGACAAGGCGGAGGACGCGTTCACCGACTGCGACCTGGTATTGCTGGCCACCGTGGCCGGTGAGCCACACTTGCACGACCCCTGGCTGCTGGCTCACAACCCGGTGGTCCTGCACCTGTCCCTGCGCGACCTCGCCCCCGAGATGATCCTTGCCGCCCAGAACGTCACAGACGACGTCGACCACGCCGTACGCGAGCGCACTTCGCTGCACCTGACCGAACAGCGCACCGGCAACCGGGACTTCGTCGACGGCACCCTCGCCGACCTGCTGCGCGGGCGGCTGCGGCGGGACCAGGGACGCCCGGCGATCTTCTCGCCGTTCGGACTCGGCGTACTCGACCTCGCCGTCGGCAAGTGGGTGCACGACCGGGTCGTCGCCGCGGGCCGCGGCCACCGCGAGAACGGCTTCTTCACAGGGGTGGGGGTCTGACACATGAGTGCCTCACCCGCACCGGGCCCCGCCGGGGACCGGTACGTCGTCGTGGTGAACCACGAGGACCAGTACTCGGTCTGGTTCGCCGACCGTGCCCTGCCCGCCGGCTGGACCGCCACGAGTGCGCAGGGCACCCGCCAGGAGTGCCTGGACCACATCGAGCAGGTGTGGACCGATCTGACCCCACGCTCCGTACGAGCATCCCGGTGACGGCCCCGGGCCTTGCGGCGTCCTGGCTACGTGGGCTCGGCGGCCGTGAACTCACCGCACGACGACGCCTGTTCGTCTTCCCACACGCCGGAGCCGGTGCCTCCGCTTACCGGCTGGCGGCGTACCTGCCGGACACCGTCGAAGTCTGTACGGTCCAGTTGCCCGGCCGGGAGAACCGGTTCACCGAACCGGCCCTGACATCCATGGACGAGGCCGTGGCGGCGCTCGCTCCGCTCGTCGCGGAACACACGGACCTGCCGTACGCCTTCTTCGGGCACAGCATGGGCTCCCTGATCGCCTTCGAGACGGCTCGGCGGCTGTGCCGACTTGGCACGCGCCTGCCTGACCGCCTGTTCCTGTCGGGCATGCGCGCCCCCGGCCTGCCGGACCGCGACCTGCGGCACTCGTTGCCGGACGACGAGCTGCTCGCCACAGCCGAGTTCGACGACCTGGACGCAGAGTTGCAGGAGCTGCTGCTGCCGATGCTGCGCGCGGACCTGACGCTGTGCGAGACATACACGCACCGGGCCGGGAGACCCCTGCCCTGCCCCCTGACCGTTCTGGCCGGCTCGGACGACGACAGCGTCGACGAGGCGGGGCTCGAGGGCTGGCGAGAGCACACCTCGGCCGAATTCGAAGTGCACCTGTTCCCGGGTGCCCCCCACCTGTATGTGCGCGGCGCGGAACGACAGCTGGCAGAGACGATCACGCGCGCCTTCCCCACACGGGGCTGAGAAAGGATCCGTTCATGGCGCCGACCACCCTGGTCTCACTGTGGGAGCGGCAGGCAGCCGCGACCCCCGACGCGGTCGCCGTCGTCGCGGGAACACACCGCGCGACCTACGCCGACGTGGACCGCCGGGCCACGGCACTCGCCGCCGAGCTACGGGCACGTGGCATCGGACCGGAGCACCTGGTAGGCGTCTGCCTCGGCCGCTCGGTGGAGATGGTCATGGCCCTGCTCGGCATCCTGAAGTCGGGCGCCGCGTACCTGCCCCTCGACCCGGGCTACCCGGCCGACCGGCTGCGGCACATGACCACCGACGCGGGGGCCCGGTTGTGGCTGTGCGACGCGGACGGCCGCGCGCAGGCCCTGGCGTCCGGCGTGGCCGACACTCTGTTGGTCGAGGAGTTCCCCGCGGAACCCGGCGCACCGGTGCCCCAGGTGGCACATCCGCACCACCTGGCCTACGTCATCTACACCTCGGGATCGACCGGCCTGCCCAAGGGCGTGGCCGTCGACCACGCGGCGATCACCTCGTTCCTGCAGAGTGTGGCGCAGCGCCCCGGCCTCGGGGCGGACGACCGCGTCCTCGCACTGACCCCCCTGTCGTTCGACATCTCGATACTGGAGCTGTTCCTGCCGCTGACCCGGGGTGCGACCGTGGTGATGGCCCCACGCGCCGCCAACACCGACCCCGAGCTGCTGGCCGCCACCATCGCCGAGGAGGGTGTGAGCGTCGTCCAGGCGACCCCGACCACCTGGCGGATGCTGCTGGCGTCCGGCTGGACGGACGGGCACGGCCGGGTACTGCTGTCGGGCGGGGAACCGCTCGATCCGCCGCTGGCCCGTGACCTGCTCGCCACCGGCGGCACCCTGTGGAACCTGTACGGGCCGACCGAGGCGACGGTGTGGGCCACCGCAGCCCGCGTCGACGCCGTGGCCGACCGGGTCACGGTCGGCACGGCCCTTGCCAACACCCGGCTGTACGTCGTCGACGAGGGTGGGCGGGAGGCCGGTCCGGGAGTCACCGGCGAGCTGTGGATCGGTGGCGCGGGCGTGGCGCGCGGCTACCTCAACCGGCCCGCGCTGACCGCCGACCGGTTCGTGCCCGACCCGTTCGGGGAGGGCACCGGTCGCCTGTACCGGACCGGTGACCTCGCCCGGTGGTCCGACGACGGCACCCTCGAGCTGCTGGGCCGCGACGACCACCAGGTCAAGGTGCGCGGCTTTCGCATCGAGCTCGGCGAGATCGAGGCCTGTGTGCGCAGTCATCCCCTTGTCACGGACGCGGTGGTGGCCGTCGATCGCGATGCAGCGGGCGGCGATCAGTTGGTGGCGTACCTCGTGCCCGCGCACGACGCGCGGAACCTGTCCGATGACCTGCCCCGCCGGGTCCGTGACCATCTCGCCCGGCGGCTGCCCGCCCACATGGTGGCCCAGGGTTACGCGGTGCTCAACGCCCTCCCTCGGACCCCCGCGGGCAAGGCCGACCGCGGCGCCGTGCGGCGGATCCCGTACAGCCCGGTGAGGGCAGGCGGCCCGCCACCCGGCGATGCCCCGCTGCCGCCGCACACCACGGCGGTGCGCCGGGTGTGGGCCGAGGTGCTCGGGCTCGACGACGTGTCCCCGTACGACGACTTCTTCGGACTGGGCGGCCAGTCGCTCACCGCGGTACGAGCCGTGGCCCGGCTGCGTGCGGAGCTTGGCCTGCCGGTCGACGCCCAGTCGGTCTTCGCCCATCCGACCCCCGCCGCGCTCGCCGCCGCCCTGGATGACGGGGGGGCCCCCCCCGGCGCGGGGGGGGGGGCCCCCCCAACCCGGGGCAGGGGCTCAGTGCACGAGCTCGCGCTCCTCCTCCACCAGGAGCCGCTCGGCGTCGTCCCCGCCGCCCTCCAGATGCTGCGCCGGCCGCTTCGGCAGCGCGAACATCAGCAGGAAGATCACGCCCAGCACCGCGGCCACCCAGCCCAGCGCGTGCTGGAAGGCGTGCACGAAGGCCGGCCCCACCTGGGCCCGGGTCAGCCGGTCGCCGATCTCGCCGAAGAACACCACCGACACCAGCCCGAGCCCGAGCGCGTTGCCCATCTGCTGCACGGTGTTGATCAGGCCGGAGGCCGAACCGGCGTGCTCGCGCGGCACCTCGGAGAGCACCGCGTCCGTCAGCGGGGCCACGATCAGGCCCATGCCCGCGCCCATCACGACCAGCGGGAGCGCCATCTGCCAGGAGGCGATGCCGAGGCCGTAGCGCGCCGACTCCCCCATGTAGATCAGGACACCGGCCGCCATCACCAGCGCGCCCGCCTGGAGCACCTTGCGGCCGAACCGCGGGACCAGCTTCTGGACGGACATCCCGGCGGCCACGGAGACGGCGATCGAGAAGGGCACCCCGGTCAGACCGGCCCGCAGCGGGCTCCAGCCGAGGCCGATCTGCATGTACAGCGTCCACACCAGGAAGAAGATGCCGAGCGAGACACCGAACACGGTCTGCACCGCGATGCCCGCCGCGAAGCTCTTCACCCGGAACAGGGACAGCTCGATCAACGGGGAGCCGTCCCGCGCGCTCTTGCGCTTCTCGTACGCCACCAGCGCCGCGAAGACGACGAGCGAGCCGGCCATAGAGACATGGCCCCACAGCGGCCAGTCCAGCTCGCGGCCGCGGGTGAGCGGGTAGACGAGCATCAGCATGCCCAGTGTGACCAGCGCGACGCCGACGAGGTCCAGCTTCAGCGCCTTCGGGGCCTTCGACTCCGTGATGAAGCGGCGGCCGAGGAGGAAGGCGGCGATGCCGACCGGCAGGTTGATGAGGAAGATGGGCCGCCACTCGAGGCCGAACAGGTTCCACTCCGTCAGCAGCGCGCCGAGCAGCGGCCCGGAGACCGCGCCCAGACCGACGATCGCGCCGAAGAGTCCGAAGACCTTGCCGCGTTCGTGGGCCGGGAAGGTGGCGTGCACGATCGAGAGGACCTGCGGCACCATCATCGCCGCCATCGCTCCCTGCAGGATGCGGGAGGCGACCAGCATCTCCGGGTTCGCGGCGAAGCCGCACAGGGCCGACGCGATCGTGAAGCCGCCGATGCCGATGAGGAACAGCCGCCTGCGGCCGTGGATGTCGCCGAGGCGTCCGCCGGTGATCAGACCGGCGGCGAAGGCGAGCGCGTAACCGGCGGTTATCCACTGGATCTGGCTGACGGAGGCGCCGGCGTCCTTCTGGATCGACGGGATCGCGATGTTGACGATCGTGACGTCGACGAGGTCCATGAACGCCGCGGTCATCACGATGGCGAGGGCGAGCCAGCGCCGGCGGTCACCAGCGGCGGGTTGTACGGAGGGAGCGAGCTCGGTGGAGGTCATGCATTCAAGGTAGGAGCCAAATAGGCCAGATCGTGTCCTAGTCCTGCGGCATCCTCGGGGACATGACGACGGACACTCCGGCCCGGCTGCTGCAGCTCCTCTCCCTCCTCCAGACGCCCCGCGAATGGCCCGGCGGCGAGCTCGCCGAGCGGCTCGGGGTCTCCCGCCGCACGGTGCGGCGGGACATCGACCGGCTGCGGGAGCTCGGCTATCCCGTGCAGGCGACCATGGGGGCCGACGGCGGGTACCGGCTGGTCGCGGGCAAGGCCATGCCACCGCTCGTGCTCGACGACGAGGAGGCGGTGGCGATCGCGGTCGGGCTGCGGGCGGGGGCCGGGCACGCGGTGGAGGGGGTGGACGAGGCGTCCGTACGGGCGCTGGCGAAGCTGGAGCAGGTACTGCCCTCGCGGCTGCGGCACCGGGTGTCCACCCTGCAGGCCGCGACGACTCCGCTGACCAGTGGGGACGGGGCGCGCATCGCGCCCGAGACGCTGACCGTGATGGCGTCCACCGTGGCCGGGCACGAGCGGTTGCGCTTCGCCTACCGGGCCGGGGACGGGACCGAGTCACGGCGGCTGACGGAGCCGTACCGGCTGGTGTCGACCGGGCGCCGCTGGTACCTCGTCGCGTATGACCTCGACCGGGACGACTGGCGCACGTTCCGCGTCGACCGGGTCAGCGATCCGTTCGCCACCGGGGCGCGGTTCGCCCCGCGGGAGCTGCCGACGGGGAGTGCGGCGGAGTATCTGCGGCGCTCGATCCAACGGCGGCAGGAGACGTACGAGTTCACGGTGGCCTTCGCCGCCCCGGCGGACGCAGTCGCCGCCAGGCTCCCCGGATGGCTCGGCACGCCCCAGCCGGACGGCGAACGGGGCTGTGTCGTACGGGGCGCCACCGGGGATCCGGTGGAGTGGCTGGCGGTCCGGCTGGCGATGGCCGGGTTCGACTTCGCCGTCCGGGAACCGACAGAACTCATCGAATGCGTAAGGGAGTTGGGCGGACGGTTGAGCCGGGCGGGCGGCGCCTGACCGGTCGTACCACTGTCACCTGTCCGCCTCCCGCCCAGGGAAGGCCCCGAACGGCCGCCGGGGCGTCACCTGTCCGCCGCCCGCACCTCCCGCCCAGGGAAAGTCCCGCAGCACCCCGAGATTGCGCAGCGCCAGCGCCGCCGGCCCCCGCGGGCCGGACGGCGGGGCGGACGTCTCGGCCCAGGACTCGACCGCCACGCGTACGACGGCACCGACGACCGCCGCGGCGAAACGGAGATCGGCGGTGGGTCCGGCCTGGTCGGCAACGTTGCCGGCCGTCCCGGTGGGAGCCGTGCGTGCCGCCAGGACCTCCGCCAGCGTCCGCTCCGACGCGAGGCACACCTCCGCCCACACCTTGCCCAGCGCGGGGCTCGTGCGGGCCAGGCGGACGAGGGTGCGGACCCACTCCCAGGAGGCGGCGGAGACGCCCGCGCCGGGAGTCAGCGTGTGGCGCACCGCGTGTTCCAGCGCCTCGGGCACCGAGAGTCCGGCGGGGGCCGTGCGGACCGCTTCCGCCCAGTGCTCGGCGCCCGCCGCGTAGAGCGGGGCCACTGACTCCTCCTTGGTGGCGAAGTAGCGGTAGAAGGTGCGCGGCGCGACCCCGGCGGCCTGGGCGATGTCCTCGGCGCGGGTGGCACGCAGGCCCCGGCCGGCGAACAGCGCGGCGGCCGCCCGGGCGATCTCCATCCGGGTCTCCGCCTTGCGGCGCTCCGTCAAGGACACCGGCGCAGCGGTGGGAAAGGCCTGATCAGGCCTGTTTCCGGAGGGGCTGGGGGTGTTCACCGCGGCAGGCTATGCCCATGTGGCAGAATCTGCCATTCGGCGGGCCACCCCGGGGTTCAGGTACGGGGTGACCCGCCGCTCGACCTGCCCGGATACGGGGACTCCGGGCCTGCGGGCACGAAGAAGAGCCGGGCTCCGGCACCCGGGGGGTGTGGCGCCGAAGCCCGGCTCTGTGAAGGTCCCGGCGCCGGGGGGGAATGCGACGGGACGTGGCTCAGGGTGGTCACGGTGGTGTAGGGGTCCGGCCCAGGACCCCGAACTCCTGGGCCCTGAAGGGTTGTTCCCGGAGCCCCGCGGGTTAAGCGGCGGTACAGAGCCATGTTTGCGCTGTCTTGCGCCACCCCGCGTACGCGGGCGACGGTGGCCGTCCGCCACTTGGCGCTCACGGAGCAACACGCGCCTCCACGCGTCCCGCTCCGGCGAGCAGCTTTACGAGACCGCGCCCGGCTCGTGTCGCTTACGCCGCCGCGTCGAACCCGGTGTCGCGTGCCAGCTTCTTCAGTTCCAGCAGCGCGTGCTTCTCGATCTGGCGGATGCGTTCGCGCGTCAGGCCGTGTTCCTTGCCGACCTCGGTCAGCGTGCGCTCGCGGCCGTCCTCGATGCCGTACCGCATCTTGATGATGGAGGCCGTGCGCTGGTCGAGGCGGCCGATCAGGTCGTCGAGTTCCTCGCTGCGCAGCAGCGTGAGGACGGACTGCTCCGGGGAGACGGCCGAGGTGTCCTCCAGCAGGTCGCCGAACTGCGTCTCGCCCTCGTCGTCCACCGACATGTTCAGCGAGACCGGGTCGCGGGCCCAGTCGAGCACGTCGCTGACGCGCTCCGGAGTGGAACCGAGCTCCGCGGCGATCTCCGCCGGCTCCGGTTCGCGCCCGTTCTCACGGTTGAACTCGCGCTGCACGCGCCGGATCCGGCCGAGTTCCTCGACCAGGTGCACGGGCAGGCGGATCGTGCGGGACTGGTCCGCGATGGAGCGGGTGATCGCCTGGCGGATCCACCAGGTGGCGTACGTCGAGAACTTGAAGCCCTTGCGGTAGTCGAACTTCTCCACCGCGCGCACCAGACCGGCGTTGCCCTCCTGGATCAGGTCGAGCAGGGGCAGACCGCTGCGCGGGTAGCGCCGCGCCACCGCCACGACCAGGCGGAGGTTGGAGCGGATGAAGACGTCCTTGGCGCGATCTCCCGCGGTGACCAGAGCCTCGAGCTCCTCGCGGCTGGCGTCCGTGGCGGACTCCTCGTACCCGTCGAGGACCTGTCGCGCGAAAACACCCGCTTCTATGGTCTGGGACAGCTCGACTTCCTTGGCGGCGTCGAGCAGCGGTGTACGCGCGATCTCGTCGAGATACATGCCGACCAGGTCGCGATCGGCGATCTCGCCGCCACGGGCGCGAACACTGCTTGCCGCGTCGGCCGTCTCGCCGGTGGCGGACTGACGACGGGCGACGGCACGGGTTGCCATGCGTGCTCCCTTGCGAATGGGGGTCCCCCTCGTTCGAGCGAAGCCGAGAACTTGGGGGAGGGTCAGCGGGTGGTCCTGGACACTCGGCACTCCGAGAACTCCTGGGACTCTGCTCGAGTGCCCTGCATCCGATGGAAACAACGACTGGAATCAGGACAGAATTCCCAACCCGCCCCCCAATTTTTCTGATCATGCAGTACCCTGCGGCACCACACAGGAGGCGAGATGCCGTCGGAACCTACAGATGTGCAGGTCAGGCCGGGAATCGAGGGCGACCTCGAAGCCCTCACGGACATCTACAACCACTACGTGCGCGAGACGTCGATCACCTTCGACACCGCGGTCCTCGCGCCGGAAGAGAGACGCCCTTGGCTGCTCTCCCACCCGGAAGACGGCCCGTACCGCCTGATGGTTGCCGTGGACGCGGACTCACAGGAGATTCTGGGCTACGCCACATCCAGCCCCTACCGGGCGAAGCCCGCGTACTCCACCTCCGTGGAGGTGACGGTCTACGTCACCCCGCACGCCGGGCGGCGCGGCATCGGCACGGTCCTCTACAAGGCCCTCTTCGAGGCCCTGGCCGACGAGGACCTGCACCGCGCCTACGCCGGCATCGCCCAGCCCAACGAGGCGTCCACGCGGCTGCACGAACACTTCGGCTTCCGGTACGTCGGCACGTACCGGGAGGTGGGCCGCAAGTTCGGCCGCTACTGGGACGTGGCCTGGTACGAGAAGGACCTGTAGGCGGCCGGCCGCGCCGAGCCGCTTCGACGGCACCTGTCAGCCGAACTGCACCGACCGCTTCGCCATTCCCATCCAGAACCCGTCGATCACCGACTTCTGCGCGTCCGGCTCACCGCCGGCCTCCGCCGCGCCCATGGTGACGAACAGCGGGGCGAAGTGCTCGGTGCGCGGATGGGCGTACCGGCCGGCCGGGGCCTTGTCGAGGAAGTCCAGCAGGGCGTCCCAGTCGCGGGCCTCCAGCGCGCGCCGGCCCCAGTCGTCGAACTCGGAGGACCAGGTGGGCACGCCGCCCCCGGTGTGCCGCAGCGCGGCCAGGTTGTGGGTGAAGAAGCCCGAGCCGACGATCAGCACACCCTCGTCGCGCAGCGGGGCCAGCCTGCGGCCGATCTCCATCAGCCGCACCGGGTCGAGGGTCGGCATGGAGATCTGCAGGACGGGAACGTCGGCCCCGGGGAACATCTCCACCAGCGGGACGTACGCGCCGTGGTCGAGGCCGCGGTCCGGGATGTCCTGCACGGGCATACCGGGACCGCGCAGCAGCTTGCGCACCGACTCGGCGAGCCCGGGGGCGCCGGGAGCGGCGTACTGCACCTGGTAGTAGCGCTCGGGGAAGCCCCAGAAGTCGTACACGAGGGGAACGGTCCGCGTGGCGCCGATGGCGAGGGGGGCCTCCTCCCAGTGGGCGGAGACCATGAGGATCGCCCTGGGGCGGGGCAGGTCCGCGGACCAGGCGGCGAGCTGTCCGGGCCAGACCGGGTCGTCGGCGAGCGGCGGGGCACCGTGGCTGAGGTAGAGCGCGGGCATGCGCTCCTGGGTGGCGGCGGACATGACGGCTGCTCCCTTCGGCGGATCCCCTCACGGATCCCGCGGACCTGATCCCCCAGACCCGTTGCTTTAACTCTCAAGCTTCACTCGACAGGCTACGCCCCACTTGTTCAAGTTTCAAGGAGATGCCTCGTACAGTGGAGCCCATGAACACGGCATCGGAATCCGTCGCGCGCAGCCGCTGGCTCTCCGACGAGGAGCAGCGCGTCTGGCGCTCCTACCTACACGCCACCACGCTGCTGGAGGACCACCTCGACCGCCAGCTGCAGCGCGACGCGGGCATGCCGCACATCTACTACGGCCTCCTCGTCCAGCTCGCCGAGGCCCCGCGCCGCCGGCTGCGGATGACCGAGCTGGCCATGAACGCGAAGATCACCCGCTCCCGTCTCTCGCACGCGGTCGCCCGGCTGGAGAAGAACGGCTGGGTGCGCCGGGAGGACTGCCCCTCCGACAAGCGGGGCCAGTTCGCGGTGCTCACCGAGGCCGGCACCGAGGTGCTGCGGCGCACCGCACCGGGCCATGTGGCCGCCGTGCGCCAGGCGCTGTTCGAGCGGCTCACCCCGGAACAGCAGAAGACCCTCGGCGAGATCATGGAGATCGTCGCCGGGGGTCTGCAGCCGGACGAAGCGGGGGCGGGGCGGCCCCGGGGGCCCCGGGGCCCCGCCCCCCGTAATTTGTTGTTTGGGCGAACTGGCGCGCAGCGCCAACGAGTCGGGCAAGGCGCTGGACGAGCTGGC
>NZ_JBHYKH010000240.1:11396-13377 GCF_042741275.1 Streptomyces sp. NPDC058964 | reverse complement strand
GCCTGGGCCTTGCCGAGCTTGAGGCCATGGGCCTCGCCGGCGGCCAGGACGGCGTCCTTCAGGGACTCCGCCGACGCCCAGTCGGCCGCGTCGAGCTTCTCGCGGGCCGTGCGGAGCAGTGCGTCCGAGCCCTCCTTCATCGCCTTCGCCCAGCTCGGCTCGTCGAAGACCGGCTCGGAGAGGAACAGGAAGTCGACGTTGTCGGTGATCTCGGAGAGGACCTTCAGGCGGGTCTGCGCGTGCGGCGCGATCGCCTGCCACTTCGCCTCGTCGAAGTCCTCCGGGGCCCAGGGGGCGAACGGGGCCTGGAGCCAGGGGCGGCAGCGCTCCGTGAAGTCCTTCGCGCCGAGCATGCGGATGTGGTCGGCGTTGATCGCCTCGGCCTTCTTCAGATCGAAGCGGGCCGGGTTGGGATTGACGTCGGCGATGTCGAAGGCCGCGACCATCTCGTCGACCGGGAAGATGTCCCGGTCGGCGGAGAGCGACCAGCCGAGGAGCGAGAGGTAGTTGAGCAGGCCCTCCGGGAGGAAGCCCCGCTCGCGGTAGAGGTTCAGCGACGCCTGCGGGTCACGCTTCGACAGCTTCTTGTTGCCCTCGCCCATCACGTACGGCAGGTGCCCGAAGGACGGGGTCTGCTTCGCGATGCCCAGCTCGGTCAGCGCCTTGTACAGGGCGATCTGGCGGGGGGTGGAGGAGAGCAGGTCCTCGCCGCGCAGGACGTGGGTGATCTCCATCAGCGCGTCGTCGACCGGGTTCACCAGCGTGTACAGCGGGGCGCCGTTCGCGCGGACGATGCCGTAGTCCGGCACGTTCTCCGGCGTGAAGGTCAGCTCGCCGCGGACCAGATCGGTGAACGTGATCGTCTCGTCGGGCATGCGGAAGCGGACGATCGGGGCGCGGCCCTCGGCCTCGTACTGCTCGACCTGCCCGGCGGTCAGGTCACGGCAGTGGCCGTCGTAGCCGGACGGCTTGCCGGCCGCGCGCGCGGCCTCGCGGCGGGTGTCCAGCTCCTCCTGGGAGCAGTAGCAGCGGTAGGCGTGCCCGGCGTCCAGCAGCTTCTGTGCGACGTCCTTGTAGAGGTCCATGCGCTGCGACTGGCGGTAGGGCGCGTGCGGGCCGCCGACCTCGGGGCCCTCGTCCCAGTCGAAGCCCAGCCAGCGCATCGCGTCGAGCAGCTGTTCGTACGACTCCTCGGAGTCGCGGGCCGCGTCGGTGTCCTCGATGCGGAAGACCAGGGTGCCCTGGTGGTGCCGGGCGAACGCCCAGTTGAACAGGGCGGTCCTGACCAGGCCCACGTGGGGGTTGCCGGTGGGGGACGGACAGAAACGTACGCGTGGGGGTACCCCCTGTTCGAGCGGGGTCGAGAACTTGGGGGAGGGAGTGCCGGGTGCGCTAGCCACGCTTGACAACCTTGTTGTTGAGAGTGCCGATGCCTTCGATGGTGACGGCGACCTCGTCGCCGACGTGCAGGGGGCCGACCCCAGCCGGGGTGCCGGTGAGGATCACGTCGCCGGGGAGCAGCGTCATGGCCTCGGAGATGTTGACGATCAGGTCCTCGATGGGGTGGATCATCTCGCTCGTACGGCCCAGCTGGCGCTGTTCGCCGTTGACGGTGAGCTGGACGGTCAGGTCGTTCGCCGCGGTGAGGTCCAGATCCGTCTCCACCCAGGGGCCGAGCGGGCAGGACGTGTCGAAGCCCTTGGCCCGGGCCCACTGCTTCTCGCGCCGCTGGACGTCGCGCGCGGTGACGTCGTTGGCGCAGGTGTAGCCGAAGATCACGTCCTTGACGCGCTCGCGCGGGACCTCGCGGCACATGCGGCCGATGACCACGGCCAGCTCGGCCTCGTGGTGGAGTTCCTCGGAGAAGGAGGGGTACTGGATCTCGTCGCCGGGGCCGATCACCGAGGTGGACGGCTTGAAGAAGGCGAACGGGGCGTCGGGGACCTCGTTGCCCAGCTCCCTGGCGTGCTCCGCGTAGTTG
>NZ_JBHYKH010000240.1:0-11386 GCF_042741275.1 Streptomyces sp. NPDC058964 | reverse complement strand
GTGTCGATCTCGGTGATCTCGCCCACCCGCCCGATGTCGACGTACTCGCCGTCGCACGCCGGGCGCGGGGTGGGGGGGGGGTTTGGTTGGGCCGCCCCCCCCCGGGGTACCACACCGCGGGGGGGCGGGGGGTTGTGGGGGCCCAGCCCCACGACCTTGTTGGGGAGCACCGGCGGGAGCAGCCTGACCTTGCTCAGCGGCACCTTCGTACCGGAGAGCTCGTAGTCCGCGAACGGGATGCCCTTGATGATGTCGAGGACGAGCTCGTCCTGCTTTTCGCCCTCGACCGCGCCGAAGGCGACGTTCCCGTCGATGGAGAACCTGGCGATGCGCACGGGATCCTTGCGCCCCTTAACTGAGCCGGCTGGAGTCTGACGCTCCAGGCTAACGCGGCAGGAGGGCCGAGCCCCGCCCATTGATCCGCCCATTGGCGCCGGGTGCCGCGGGGGTGGCTGCCACGGAGGCCGCCCGGTGCCGGACAGCAGAAGGGGCGCCCCTGCTGCGGGGGCGCCCCGGACTCCTCTGGGGCCGCCTTGAGCATCCGGCGGCCGCGGGCCGTACTACTGCGCGACGGAGGCGGTCAGCGGGATTTCCATGAGGACGGTGCGCCTGGGGTTGGCGGTCTGTGCGGGCAGGTCGACGGAGTGTTCCTGCTGCTCCGGGGTCTGCAGGTCTGCGGCGTCGGTGAGGTGCGCCAGAGTCGTGCGACGCGGGTTGGCTATGTTGTGGAACATCATCGTCGTCTTCACGGTTGTACTGGAACCTGTCCTGTGCGGGTTGACAGAGGGTGCCCTCTCGTAAAGCGCCAGGCTAAACATGCGTTTCCGTGCCGAAGACGTGAAGTACGCATGATCGGCGTGTGAGTTTGCTCACTGCCCCGCGCACAAACCAGTCAATTCAGACCGGCGGTCCGGACCAATGAAACGGACATTGGCCCCCTGAAGCCATCATTCCGCTCCTGATCATGGCGACTGGGGCACTCCCCGAACCCTGACGGCTCACGGGGATACGTCCGTTATGTACGAGACCATCTTCCACTGTTCGTAATGTGACCCTCACGTACTGTCACTCAGGTCACAGCTCGGTCCACGGCTCTTGTTGGAGATCCTGCACTGTGCTGGAATTCCACGGACCGCCGCGGGATCGAGCCGGCGCGCAGGGGCGCAACACAGCGCCGAGTGGCGGCGAGACAGGGGGAGCCAGCGCCGGTCGCTCAAGAACACCCGGGGGGCGTATTCAGGGCGCTCTCCAAACGCCGACACCGTGTCTCTCCGTTCACGCGGAGGGGCGCCTGGTCCAGAGGTTGCGACGCTAGTGCAGGGACGTTTCAAGAGGGATGGCAGCGCTTCGGCCGAGCCGGAGTCGCACGGCGGGACCGACCGCGGTTCCTCGCCCCAGCACGCCCAGAACCCGGCCACGGTTCAGTCCGGCGACGGCGGTGAGCGCCCCGGGCGTTCCGGCGCGGTCGTGTCGCCGAGCCCCGCGCCGGCGATGAGGCCCATCACGGGCCCGGTCGGCCCCGGATCGCGAATAGCTCTGCGCAACTGGCGCATCTCCACGCGCCTGGTGTCGCTGCTCGCGCTGCCCGTGGTCGCGGCCACCTCGCTGGGTGCGCTGCGCATCAGCGACTCCATGGACGACATCCAGCAGCTCGACAACATGAAGCTGCTGACGGAGATGACCAAGCAGGCGACCGAGCTGGCCGTCGCGCTCCAGGACGAGCGCGACCAGTCAGCCGGTCCCCTGGCGCACGGTCTCCTGGCGTCCGACTACACCGTCAAGGGCCTCCAGCAGAAGACCGACCGTGCCACGCAGAACTTCGAGGACGCCTCCGAGGCGATCAACGAGGCCAGCAAGAACGGCCAGCTCCGGGGTGTCCGTGACAGCCTCGTCAGCCTGACCAGCCAGTTGCAGGGCCTGGCGCAGATCCGCCGCGACGCCTATCAGTCGAAGGACAACTCGACGCAGACGGTCGAGGCCTACCACCGACTGATCACCCAGCTGGTCGACCTCTCGCAGGACATGGCGGAGGCGTCCAGCAACCCGGAGATGATCCAGCGCACCCGCGCCCTGGCGGCCTTCTCCACCGCCAAGGAGTACGCCTCCGTCCAGCGCGCCGTCATCGCCGCGGCCCTTCCCGCCAACAACAGGGAGGTCGGCAAGCTCTCCGCGAACGACCAGCTGTACGGCGAAGCGGCCCTGAAGAGCGAGGACTCCGAGCTCAGGATCTTCCGGAAGATCTACGCCGGCAACGCCGAGGACCTCCTCAAGCCCATCGCCGGCGGCAACTCGATCATCGAATCCGCGGACAAGTACGCCGGGCGCGCCCTCGCCAGCAAGAGCGGCCTCGCGAGTCTGCAGAAGCGGTCCTACCTCGACTGGGTGGACGACAGCACAAAAAAGATCGAAGAGATGTCGAAGATCGAGAACTCGCTTCTCGAGGAGATGGAGCAGAAGGCCCGCGAGCTGCGCAACGCCACCGAGCGCGACGCGATCGTCTCCGGTGCGCTGATCCTCATCGTCCTGGGCGTGTCGCTGGTCGGCGCCTTCGTCGTGGCCCGCTCCATGATCCGCTCGCTGCGCCGTCTGCAGGAGACCGCCACCAAGGTCGCCCAGGACCGTCTGCCCGAGCTGGTCAAGCAGCTGTCCGAGTCCGACCCGCAGGACGTCGACACGTCCGTGGAGTCGGTCGGTGTGCACTCCCGGGACGAGATCGGCCAGGTGGCCGCGGCCTTCGACGACGTGCACCGCGAGGCGGTCCGCCTCGCCGCCGAGCAGGCCCTTCTCCGGGGCAACGTCAACGCGATGTTCACCAACCTCTCGCGCCGCTCCCAGGGTCTGATCCAGCGCCAGCTGTCGCTGATCTCCGAGCTCGAGTCCCGCGAGGCCGACCCGGACCAGCTGTCCTCGCTGTTCAAGCTCGACCACCTCGCGACGCGTATGCGCCGTAACGGTGAAAACCTTCTCGTCCTCGCCGGTGAAGAGCCCGGCCGCCGCTGGACCCGCCCGGTCCCGCTGGTCGACGTGCTCCGTGCCGCCGCGTCCGAGGTGGAGCAGTACGAGCGCATCGAGCTGGCCGCGGTGCCGACCACCGAGGTGGCCGGCCGCGTGGTCAACGACCTCGTGCACCTGCTCGCCGAGCTGCTCGAGAACGCCACCTCCTTCTCCTCCCCGCAGACCAAGGTCAAGGTCACCGGTCACGCGCTGCCCGACGGCCGCGTGCTGATCGAGATCCACGACACGGGTATCGGCCTCTCCCCCGAGGACCTCGCGGCGATCAACGAGCGGCTGGCCTCGCCGCCCACCGTGGACGTCTCGGTGTCCCGCCGAATGGGTCTGTTCGTGGTCGGTCGTCTGTCGCAGCGTCACGGCATCCGCATCCAGCTGCGCCCCTCCGACTCCGGTGGTACGACCGCGCTGGTCATGCTGCCGGTCGACGTCGCGCAGGGCGGCAAGAAGCCCGCTCCGGGCAAGCCCGGTGCCCCCGCGGCGACCGGCGGACCGGCCGCCGCGCAGGCAGCGGCCGGTGTGGCCGCCGCCCGGCGGGGCAACGGCCAGGGCTCCCTCGGCGCCGGTACTCCCGGTGGCTCTCTCGGCGGTGGCTCCTTCGGCGGCGGTGCTCCCTCCGGCGGCGGACGTCTCGGCGCGGGCTCCGGCCCGCGCGGCCAGGTCGGCAGCGGTCAGGGTCCGCGGGCCGCGCTGCCCGGCACGGGCCAGGGCGGCCGTCCCGGTGGTCCGGGCGGGCCGCGTGGCCAGCAGGGCGCGCCGGCGAACCAGCAGGGCCGGCCGGCTCCGGCCGGCGCGGGTGCCTTCGGCGGTCAGACGGCGGGTGGCCCGCAGGGTCTCCAGTCCGCGGCCGGGAACGGCGCCCAGCAGGACCTGTTCGGCGGGCGCGGGTCGAAGCGCGGCAACAACGCCTCGGACCAGGGCCGTCAGCCGCAGCTCCCGCCGCGTGGCGGAGCGCGGGCCGAGCTCCCCGGCGGCAACCAGCAGCCGCGCACCCCGAGCTGGAGCGACGACAACGCGCAGCCGCAGGTGTCGCGTGCCTCGCTGGACGCCCCGCGCGGCCACGACGAGCAGGACCCGACGCGGACCGGGCGCATGCCGCGCGTCGACAACCGGCAGGCCCCGGACTCGACGGCGGAGATGCCGGCGATTCCCCGGATGGACGCCCAGGGCCCGGGCAGCACGGGTGAGTTCCCCCGCCCCGACTTCAACGGCATGAACGGCGGCCAGAACACCGGCCAGTTCGCGCGTCCCGGCATGAACGGCCAGCAGGACACCGGCTCGTTCGTCCGCTCCGACATCTACGGCACGTCGGCCGGGCAGCAGGGCGGACCCGCCACGGGCCAGTTCGCCGCCCCGCAGGCGTACGACGCCGGTTCCACCGGTCAGTTCGCCGCGCCGGGCTACGACGCCGCCTCCACCGGTCAGCACTTCCTGCCCGGCCGTCCCAACGACCCGCAGAACACGGGCCAGTTCGAGCGGCCACAGGCGGGAGACTTCGGTGCTCCGCGTCCGCAGGCCCCGCAGCAGCGTCCGGCCCGCCAGGAGCCCGAGGCGCTGCCGCCGGCCAGCGGCCCGGGTGACGGTCGTACCCCGCTGTACGACACCCTGGAGACCAACTGGTTCCACGGCGGCCAGCACGGGCAGCAGAGCAACGGCTCGGCCCCGGCCCCGCAGCAGCCGCAGGCTCCGGCTCCGGCCGCCCCTCCGGCTCCCCCTCAGCGTCCCGCGGCCACCGCCTGGCGCAGCTCGCCGAACGACGACCTCGTCCGGCAGGCTGAGCGCGTACGGCAGCCGGCGGCGGGCGGCATCACCACCTCCGGCCTGCCGCGCCGGGTGCCCCGGGCGAACCTCGTTCCGGGCACGGCTCAGCAGCAACAGCACCAAGCCGGTCCGCAGGTCTCGCGTGCGCCTGACGACGTACGCGGCCGGCTGACCAATCTCCGTCGGGGCATCGCGCAGGGTCGACAGGCCGGCAACGGCCAGACCGGCAGCTTCCCGAGCCCCACTCACCAGCAGGAGCGTTAGTTGAGCCAGATGAGCCAGGCGGCACAGAACCTCAACTGGTTGATCACCAACTTCGTGGACAACACCCCGGGTGTGTCCCACACCGTCGTCGTGTCCGCCGACGGTCTCCTTCTGGCGATGTCGGAAGGCTTTCCGCGGGACCGCGCCGACCAGCTCGCGGCCGTCGCGTCCGGGCTCACCTCGCTGACGGCCGGGGCGTCCCGGATCTTCGAGGGCGGCAACGTGGCACAGACGGTCGTCGAGATGGAACGCGGCTTCCTCTTCCTCATGTCCGTCTCGGACGGCTCGTCCCTCGCGGTCCTGGCCCACCCCGAGTGCGACATCGGCCTCGTCGGCTACGAGATGGCACTGCTCGTCGACCGTGCAGGTGCGGTCCTCACACCGGACCTGCGAGCCGAACTCCAGGGCAGTCTGCTCCACTGACCGGCCCCGGTACCACCCACCTCACGAAATCACCGTCCGGCCGCCACAATCCCCCCACCGGCCCCGTCAGACGGCAAGACTGACCGACTGCTGTCCCGCCCGGAGGATTCATGACCCCGCCCACCGCCTCTCATGATCCGTACGCGGAGCCGTACGGGGACGAGGGCGACCAGCCGCTGGTACGTCCGTACGCGATGACCGGCGGCCGGACCAGGCCGCGCTATCAGCTCGCCATCGAGGCGCTGATCAGCACCACGGCCGACCCGGCAGCGCTCATGGGGCTGCTCCCCGAGCACCAGCGCATCTGCCACCTGTGCCGCGAGGTGAAGTCGGTGGCCGAGGTGTCGGCGCTCCTCACCATGCCGCTCGGTGTGGCCCGGATCCTGGTCGCCGACCTCGCCGAGGCCGGCCTGGTCGCCATCCACCAGCCTGGTGGCGACGAGAACAACGGCGGCGCACCGGACGTGACGCTGCTCGAAAGGGTGCTCAGTGGACTTCGCAAGCTCTGACGCGGGCCGGGCCACCACCTCCGCGAAGATCGTGGTGGCGGGCGGCTTCGGCGTGGGCAAGACCACGTTCGTCGGCGCCGTCTCGGAGATCAACCCGCTGCGCACGGAGGCCGTCATGACGTCCGCCAGCGCGGGCATCGACGACCTGACCCACACCGGGGACAAGACGACCACCACGGTCGCCATGGACTTCGGCCGTATCACCCTGGACCAGGACCTGATCCTGTACCTCTTCGGTACGCCCGGTCAGGACCGCTTCTGGTTCATGTGGGACGACCTGGTGCGCGGCGCGATCGGCGCCGTCGTGCTGGTGGACACCCGCCGTCTCGCCGACTGCTTCCCCGCGGTCGACTACTTCGAGAACAGCGGCCTGCCCTTCGTCGTGGCGCTCAACGGCTTCGACGGGCAGCAGCCCTACCAGCCCGAAGAAGTGCGCGAGGCGCTGCAGATAGGACCGGACACCCCCATCATCACGACGGACGCACGGCACCGGGCCGACGCCAAGAGTGCGCTGATCACGCTGGTCGAGCACGCCCTCATGGCGCGACTGCGGTAATGATCAAGTCCTGAGTGCCGTACGACAGTTGTCGTAAACGAATCGGAGCCGACTGTGGCCTTTGACACGGTCGGCTCCGGTGTTCATAACGTTTCGGCAGAGGAATCGGGTGGTATCAACACGCGTCGCGGTCAACTGGTCTCGCTGCGCGCACGAACGCACCGTCTTTTGACGGGCCTCGCTCTTTATGACCGTTTTATCTGGGGCTTACATCCCTCCCAATCCGAGGTTTCCACTGTTTGGAAGTGCGCTGGTCGACGTGCTGGAATGCCTGAACTGCCCAATAGTCAAAGACGTACTGAGTAGTGGTTGATGACATACCGGGCTCTGAGAGACTGCGGCACGTCGTAGGTGCCCGCCGCCGAGAGGTTGTTGGTCGAGTGAGGCGAAGCAAGAACGGTCCCGAGCCGTCGGCCCGGGGCAACTTCACCCCGCCGCCGCGCGCTGCGGCGCCCACCCCTGTGCCCGGCTCGGAGCCGGCAGCCCCTGCCGCGCAGAGCGGCGGTCGGTTCTCCCCGCGCAACTGGCGAGTGCCGACCAGGCTGAACGCGATCCTGCTCATACCCGTGGTCGTCGGCCTCGTCATGGGCGGCTTCCAGGTGAAGAACTCGATCGACACCTGGCAGGAGGCCCAGGACGCGGAGAACACCGCGCGCCTGGTCCGTGCCTCCCTCGGCTACGCCGACGCCCTCTACAACGAGCGTGACGTCACGGCCGCTCCCCTGCTGCAGGGCAAGAGCCAGAGCACCCCCACGGTCGTCGCGGCACGCAAGAAGACCGACGAGGCCGCCGACGCCTTCGACCAGGCCGCGCAGAACATGCCGCAGACGCCGGGCCTGCAGCGCCGCCTGAAGCTGTTCCGTGAGAACGAGCCGCAGCTCCAGGGCCTGCGCGCCGCGGCCTACACCTCCAAGTTGACCGGCGTGAACACCGAAGAGGGTTACGTCGAGATCGCCCACCCCCTGATGGAGTTCGCCAACGAGCTCGGCCTGGGCACCGGCAACATCACCTCGTACGGCCGTACCGTCTACGCCATCTCGCTCACCAAGGCGGCCCTGTCGCTGGAGCGGTCGATCGGCATGCAGCTGCTGGTCAAGCCCGGCCCGGACCTCCCGAACCTGGCGACCCAGCGGGTCTCCCTCTCCTCGTACGCCTACCTCGAGCGGATCGCCCTCGAGGAGTACAAGGGCGGTGGCACCGAGGCCGACGCGCAGAGGCTCAAGGACGCCGAGACGAAGCTCAAGAGCGACGGCGCGGCGATGGCCGAGGCGGCCAAGGGCAAGGACCCCAGCTACACACCGCCGCCGCCCAACCCGACGACGATGATCACGCAGCTGGCCCAGCTGAAGGACACGAGCACCCTCGCCCGCGCCCAGCTCGCCACCAAGGGCATCACCGCGCAGAACTGGTGGGCGGTCAACACACTCAAGTACAACGCCTACCGCCAGATCGAGTTCGACCTCGCGGACAAGGCGGTGAACGAGGCCTCCAGCATCGCCGACGACGCCAAGACCTCCGCGTTCATCACCGGTGCCATCGTCGTGGTCGCCCTGCTCGCCGCGTTCGTCCTGGCCGGTATGGTGGCCCGCCAGATGAGCCGCTCGATGCGCCAGCTGCGCAACGCCGCCTTCGGTATCGCCGAGCAGCGCCTGCCGATGCTGGTCGACCAGCTCTCCCGCACCGACCCAGGCCGGGTCGACACCCGTGTGGCGCCGATCCCGATCTCCTCCACGGACGAGATCGGCGAGGTCGCCCGGGCCTTCGACCAGGTCCACCGCGAGGCCGTCCGGCTCGCCGCCGAGCAGGCCCTGCTGCGGGGCAACATCAACGCGATCTTCACCAACCTGTCGCGCCGCAACCAGTCGCTGATCGAGGGCCAGCTGACCCTGATCACCGACCTGGAGAACAACGAGGCCGACCCCGACCAGCTGGAGAACCTCTTCCGGCTGGACCACCTGGCCACCCGCATGCGCCGCAACGGCGAGAACCTCCTGGTCCTCGCGGGCGAGGAGCCCGGCCGCCGCTGGGACCAGCCGGTCCCGCTGGTCGACGTCCTGCGCGCCGCCTCCTCCGAGGTGGAGCAGTACGAGCGCATCGAGCTCTCCGGTGTCCCGGAGGCCGAGATCCACGGCCGCGCCGTGACCGACCTCGTGCACCTGCTCGCCGAGCTCCTGGAGAACGCCACCACGTTCTCCTCCCCGCAGACCAAGGTCCGCGTCACAGCGACCCGTCTTCCCGACGGCCGCGTGATGATCGAGATCCACGACAAGGGCATCGGTCTGACGGCCGAGGACTTCGCGGACATCAACCACAAGCTGGCCAACCCGCCGACCGTGGACGCCGCGATCTCCCAGCGCATGGGCCTCTTCGTGGTCGGCCGGCTGTCCGACCGGCACGGCATCCGCGTCCAGCTGCGTCCCTCGGGCGAGCAGGCCGGCACGACTTCCCTGGTCATGCTGCCGGACGCGATCACGCACGGTGGCGGTGGCGAGCAGCCGCTGGACCGCGAGGAGTTCACGGTCTCCCAGATCATCCCGGAGCAGCAGTTCCAGGGTGAGAACTTCAACCAGCTCCAGCAGCAGCAACCGCCGATGCGCACGGCGGCCGAGCTCGGCTTCGACGACAGCCGCTACTCCGACGTCCCCGACGACATCCGCGAACTGGACCCCGTGGGCCGCTCGCTGATGCGCGAGGAGCGCCGCGCGGCCCTGGAGTCCCACCACGGCCAGGAGGCCGCTCCCGAGGTCCCCGCGTACGCGGACGAGTTCGACGGCGGGCAGGGCTACGACGGCGGCCGTACCGGCTACCAGGAGCAGCCCGCGGGTTACGATCAGCAGCCGGCGTACGAGGAGCAGCAGGCCGCGTACGACGAGCAGCAGCAACCGGCGTACGACGAGCAGTACTTCGCGCCGAACGGCGGTCTGCCGCAGAACGACCCGTTCGCGTCGAACGGCGGTTACCCGGAGTCCACGTATGCGGAAGCGGCCCAGGAGGAGCCCGCGGCCGTGCACTCCGCCGCGTCCGAGGCCTACCCCTCCTACGAGGAGCAGTCCTACCAGGACGACTGGCCGCAGCAGGACAGCTACCAGAACGGGTACCCCGCCCAGTACGCTCCGGAAGCGGAATCGGCGCAGGCCGGTGACGTGAGCGAACGGAACCGCGTAGGCTTCGACCGTCCGGGAGCGGCCTCCACCGCCGCCCACCAGCTGACCGACGCCGGACTGCCCCGCCGCGGACCCCTCGCGAACGGCACGAACGGCTCGAACGGTGCGGGGCGCGCGCGTCAGGAAGCTCCGGCTCCGGTGCCGGAGAGCAACGGCGACAGCGGCTGGCGTTCGGCGAACGACGAGCGCTGGCAGCAGGCCTCGCAGCTCCGGAAGCCCAAGGCGGGCGGGGTCACCTCCTCCGGTCTGCCGCGGCGGGTACCCAAGGCCAACCTGGTCGAGGGTGCCGCCGAGACCACCCCTCAGGGAGGCCCACAGGTCTCCCGCGCCCCGGAGGACGTCCGGGGCAGGCTGAGCAACCTGCGTCGAGGCGTCCAGCGCGGACGCAACGCAGGCAGTGAAACGAACGGCCAGGGCTTCGGCCCTGACAGCACCTACAACCAGGAGCGTTAGTGTGAGCCCGATGAGCCAGGCGGCACAGAACCTGAACTGGTTGATCACCAACTTCGTGGACAACACCCCGGGGGTGTCCCACACGGTGGTGGTCTCCGCCGACGGACTCCTTCTGGCTATGTCCGAAGGCTTTCCGCGCGACCGCGCCGATCAGCTCGCGGCCGTCGCCTCCGGTCTGACGTCTCTGACGGCAGGCGCCTCCCGGATCTTCGAGGGAGGCAGCGTGAATCAGACGGTTGTGGAGATGGAGCGGGGATTCCTGTTCATCATGTCCATCTCCGACGGTTCGTCGCTGGCGGTCCTGGCCCACCCGGAGGCGGACATCGGCCTCATCGGGTACGAAATGGCGCTTCTGGTCGATCGCGCGGGGACGGTTCTTACCCCGGATCTTCGTGCGGAACTCCAGGGAAGCCTTCTCAACTAACAGTCAGACGGTGCGTATTCGCGTCCCGGGGCCGTAAGGTTTCGGGACGCGGCTCCACAAGGATGGGTGCCCGGCACGGTCGGAGGAGGAGAGAAAGTGGCAACACCACCAGGCGGTTCCAATAACGGCAACTGGTCCTACGGCCCTGCCCAGGGCCAGGGCGACGGTTCCGCGAACCGGTACAACTTCCCCTCCGCCCCGAGCCACCGGCAGCCGTACGCGCCACAGGGCCCCGGTCCGTCGCCGTACGACCAGCCGCCGGCACCGCGCATCCAGCCGGTGCAGCCCCAGCGCCGCCCCGAGCCGGCGCCCGCCGGGGCGACGAACAACCCCTTGGTGCGTCCGTACGCCATGACCGGTGGCCGGACCCGCCCGCGGTACCAGCTCGCCATCGAGGCACTGGTGCACACCACCGCGCAGCCGCACCAGATGCAGGGCCAACTGCCCGAGCATCAGCGGATCTGCAACCTCTGCCGGGAGATCAAGTCGGTCGCCGAGATCTCGGCGTTGCTGACCATTCCCCTCGGCGTGGCCAGGATCCTCGTCGCCGACTTGGCGGAGGCGGGACTGGTCGCCATCCATCAGCCCGGCGGCGACGAGAACGCCGGTGGCCAGCCAGACGTGACACTGCTCGAAAGGGTGCTCAGTGGACTTCGCAAGCTCTAGCGGCGGTCCTTCCCGCTCCACCACCTCCGCGAAGATCGTGGTGGCGGGCGGCTTCGGCGTGGGCAAGACCACGTTCGTCGGCGCCGTCTCGGAGATCAACCCGCTGCGCACAGAGGCCGTCATGACGTCCGCTTCGGCAGGCATCGACGACCTCACC
>NZ_JBHYKH010000239.1:11522-13382 GCF_042741275.1 Streptomyces sp. NPDC058964 | reverse complement strand
GATGTTGGAGAGGTGCCCGCTCGCCGTCTGGCCGGTGATGAACAGCTCCTCGCCTATCTGACGGTTGCTGCGGCCGCGCGCGTGGAGCCGCAGCACGTCCCGCTCGCGCGCGGTGAGCGGTGACGTGGGCGCCTCCCCGGAGGCGGTGTCCGTGAGGCGGCCGCGGCGGATGAGGGCGTCGATCCGCTCCAGCAGGGGCGCGGCCCCCAGCCGTGCGGCCGTCGCGCGGGCCTCGCCCGCCTGCACGGCCGCCTCCGCCCGCCGCTCGGTCACCAGCAGGGCCTCGGCGAACCGCAGCTGACACCGTGCCCGCTCGTACACGTCGCCGTGCTCGAAGGCGGTGACGGCCCTCTCCCAGGCCGCCGCGTCCGGTCCGGAGACGGCCCGCGTCCACTCCGCTTCGGCTCGGGCGAGCCAGGCCTGCCCCTCCGGGCCCTGCGGGCGGCCCTCCTCGTCCCGTGCGGCCGTGGCGCGTGCCAGCTGCACGAGCTCGGTCGCGGTGCCCGCCCAGCCGGCCGGTCCGGGCGCGCCGCCGGTGCGGCGCAGCTCGGCGGTCCGGTCGGCGACCGCCGCGAGGGCCAGCGCCGCGAGCCGGACCGTGGCGTCCGGCCGGCGGCCCGACTCGTCACTGAGGGCCGCGACCGTCGCCCGCATCCGTTCCACGGCCGCGTCCGGGTCACCGCGCTGTGCGGCCGCGTCCGTGAGCACGATGCCCGCGACGAGCGTGCCCATCCAGTCGAACGGCCCCTCCAGCAGGGCACCGGCCCGCTCGACGGCCCCGGCCTCGCCGCGCGCCAGCGCCACGTACAGCGCGGGCGCGATCGCGTACCCGCTCGCCGCGGACGGGCCGCCGCCGGCGTCGGCCGCCTGCCGCACGCACTCGTCCCAGCGGCCCAGCGTGCACAGCACCAGCAGCTGGAGGAAGCGCATCTCGCGCGGATAGGGGGAGGACAGCAGTCCGGCGCGGCGGGCCCGCTCCAGCCCCTCCTCCAGCCACGGCAGACACTCCTGGACGTCGCCGGACTCGAAGCAGCCGACGGCGAGGTTGAACAGCGCACGCATCTCGACGGGCCCGTGCCCGGCTGCGCGGGCCAGCTCCCTGGCCTGCCGCAGCAGCTCGCGGCCCGCAGGGGTGCTGCGGCCGCCCCCCTCGAGCCCGGCCAGGGAGACCAGCAGGTCGGCCTGGGCGTCGGTGACGCGCAGCTCCTCGGCCACCCGCAGGGCCTGGCGGGCGATCCGCAACGCCGTCCCGTTCTCACCGATGTGACGTGCCGCCATGACATGGGTCGCCGCCGCCCACACCCAGGTGCGCGACGGGGGCTCGGCGGGGATCATCGCGAGGGCCTCGCTGCTGTAGGCGAACGCGGCCTTCAGGCTGTCGACGCTCATCAGGTTCCCGGCGAGCGTGTAGCGGACCCGGGCGGCGAGTTCGGAGTCGGTGTCCTCGCCGACGCCCGCGAGCGCGGCACGGGTGAGGGACACCGCCCGGTGCGGGTCCCCGGCGTGCGCGGCGGCCGCCGAGGCGCGCAGCGTGAGGGTGACCCGGTCGGCTCCGTCCGCCGCGGGGCGGGCCGGCGGCGGCACCGACGGCCACAGGTCGAGGACCGTCTCCAGATGACGCAGTTCCTCGGCGGGGGCGACCGTCCGCCGCGCGTGGTCCGCGGCCTCCAGGGACGCGGCAAGGGCCTCGGGCAGGTCATGGCTCTCGCGGTAGTGGTGGGCGCGCTCCGCGGCGGTCTCGGCGCCGGCGCCGGGTGCGGCGAGCAGCCGGGCGAACGCGCCGTGCAGCCGCGAGCGTTCACCGGGCAGCAGGTCCGCGTAGACCGCCTCGCGCGCGAGGGCGTGGCGGAAGGCGTACCT
>NZ_JBHYKH010000239.1:0-11512 GCF_042741275.1 Streptomyces sp. NPDC058964 | reverse complement strand
CCGCGCGAGGCTAACCCCGCGACGCGGCCCCGCTATACCCCCTGGCGGCCGGGGGCGGGGCGGAACCGGTACGGTGCCCCGTCGGCGGGGCCGCCCCACAGCCGCCCGCCGCCCCCGCCCAAGCGCCGATTCCAGCTCGTCGTCCGGCAGCCCGACGGCGTCCCGCAGCAGGTCGTGTCCGACGCGCCGCCCGGCGACAGCGGCGGTCCGCAGCACCTGCTGGGCCGTCTCGGAGAGTTGTTCGACGCGGATGAGGAGCAGGTCGGCCAGCCCGCTGGGCACGCCGTCCGCGTCGGTGGCCGCGACCAGCTCCTCCGCGTAGAACGCGTTGCCCTCGGCGCGCTCCACGATGCCGCGCACGGTGGCGTCGGGCAGCGGGCGGTCGCGCAGCGCCCGGACGAGCCGGGCCACGTCGGGATCGGCCAGCGGCCGCAGTTCCAGGCGTTCGACGGCGGGCAGCCGTACCAGCTCGGCCAGCAGGGGGCGCAGCGGATGGCGGCGGTGCAGGTCGTCCGCGCGGTACGAGGCGAACACCGTGAGCCGGTGCGCGGGCGCTCCGCCCGCCGACCGCTGCGGCATGCCCCGGCTGAGCAGGAAGCGGAGCAGGTCCCGGGAGGACTGGTCGGCCCAGTGCAGGTCCTCCAGGACGAGGAGCAGCGGGGCCGCGTCGGCGAGGTCGGCCAGCAGTCCCGCCATGCCCTCGAAGAGCCGCAGCCGCCCGTCCGGGTCCCGCACGGTCTGCGGACCGCCGCCCAGCAGCCGTTCCACCACGGGATGCGCGGCCAGCACCGGGGTGAACCGCTCGTCGGCGGCGAGCACGCCCAGGATCTCGGTGAAGGGCAGATACGGCAGCCCGACGTCACCGAGGTCGACGCAGTGCCCGGCGGCCACGGTCGTGCCGGCGTGTGCCGCCCGCCCGGCGACCTCGTCCAGCAGCCGTGTCTTGCCGACCCCGGCGTCACCGGCGACCAGCACGGCCCGCGCCTCACCCCGCCGGGCACGCTCCAGCACCCCCGACAGCCGTGCGAGTTCCGCGTCGCGGCCGATCAGGGGTGGTGTGATGAAGGCGGTCTGCTGCACGGGGACATCCTGGCACGCGGCACCGACAGCGCCCCCGTGGCCCGGACCGGCCGGTCAGCGCAGCGTCTCGGCCCAGTTCGCCGGCACCCGCCCGGCCGGCCCCGGTGCGGGCTGGTCCACCGGATGGCAGATCGGGGGAGCGAGCTCGGGACCCGACTCGTACAGCTCGTCGGTGGCGAAGTTCCAGAACCAGTCCTCGCCCGGCTCGTAGCTGCGGATCACGGGGTGTCCGGTGGCCCGGTAGTGTGCCGTGGCGTGCTTCGCGGGGGAGTCGTCGCAGCAGCCCACGTGCCCGCACTGCGCGCAGCGCCGCAGATGGAACCACCAGCCGCCCGCCGCTTCGCACTCTACGCACCCGGTGCCGCTCGGCGGGACGCTGGGGTCGATGGCGGCGTCGCTGCTCATACTGCCTCCTCGGGTGTTTCGGCGGTCAGGGGCAGCAGGACCTGGAAACGGGTGTCCCCGGGCACCGACTCGACCTGGATGGTGCCGTGGTGCTTGTTGACGACGATCCGCCAGGAGATGTCCAGGCCCAGTCCGGTGCCCTGGCCCACGGGTTTCGTGGTGAAGAACGGGTCGAAGATCCGGCTCTTGATCTCCGGGGGGATGCCCGGCCCGGTGTCCCGGAACTCCACCAGGACCCGCTCGTGGCCGAGTGCCGTCCGCACGGTCAGCGTGCCCTCGCCGCCGTTGTCGCCCATGGCGCTGACCGCGTTGTCGATGAGGTTGGTCCATACCTGGTTGAGCTCGGCCGGGTACGCCGGGATCTGCGGGAGCGTGCGGTCGTACTCCTTGACGACTTCGATGCGCGGTCCGATCTTGCCCGACAGCATCAGCAGCGTGCTGTCGAGGAGTTCGTGCACGTCCGCGACCCGGTAGGGGGCCCGGTCCAGCTGCGAGTACTGCTTGGCCGCGTCGACGAGGTGCGAGATGCGGGTGGTGGAGTCCTCGATCTCGTTCATCAACAGCTCGGTCTCGATGGTGTAGTTGAGCCATCCGACGGCGCCGGGCAGGATCTCCTCGTCCACGGCCGCGGCGACCTGCTCCAGCCAGTCGATGTCGAGTCCGGCCTGCACGAAGGTCGGGGCGAGCCGCCAGCCGTGGTCGATGCCGTGGTCCTCCAGCCAGTCGGTGAGCGCGTCCTCCCGGTCCGACGCCTCCAGCGGGCTGAGCGCCGGGGCCTTGGCGACACGTTCCGCGGTGCGGTCCTGGATCTCGATCAGGCCCGCCAACGCGTCCCGGGAGAAAGGTCCTTCGGCGATCACGGCGAGCTTGTGCCGCATCTTCGCGACCCGCTCCCTGAGCGTGGCGGTGGCCCGGACGGCTGCCGCCGCCGGGTTGTTCAGCTCGTGGGTGAGCCCGGCCGACAGCGAGCCCAGCGCCAGCAGCCGCTCCCGCTGCCCGATGGCGGCCTGAGTGCTCTTGGCGCCGAAGAACAGGCCCTCCAGCAGGTGCACGGCCATCGGGAACCACTCGCTCATGATGTCCGCGAAGGTGTCCCCGGGCAGCACGAAGAACCGCGTAGGCTCCGTCACCCGCATCGAGTTGTTGTAGACCTGCCGCACCCGGTCCCCGAGGTAAGCCTGCATGGCGCCCGCGTACACCCCGCTCTGCGAGGTCCGGGTGACCTCGACGTCGTCGTTGCCGACCCGGCGGGAGAGCACGACCGTGCCCTCGATCATCACGTAGAAGCAGGTCGCCGGCTCACCCTCGGTGTAGACCGGGCCCGGCTGGAACAGCTCCACCCGCCCCGCGCTGCACAGCCGCCCGAGCTGCTCCGGTGCGAGCTTCTCGAAGAGGAACAGCGAGCCGATCTCCTGCGGGTTGCACGGCATCAACTGCCCGCTCATGACTGCTCCAGATACCGGTGGACGAGCATCACGGCCATGGCTCCCTCTCCGACGGCGGACGCGACACGCTTGGCGGACTCCGCGCGGGCGTCGCCCGCCACGAACACGCCGGGAATGCTGGTCTCCAGGTGGTACGGCGGGCGGTCCAGTTCCCAGCTCTCCGGCGGGCGCCCGTCCGCGGTCAGATCGGGTCCGGCGAGGATGAACCCGCGCTCGTCGCGCAGCACCGTGTCGCCGAGCCAGTCCGTCAGCGGCGCCGCGCCGATGAAGACGAACATCCACTGCGCGTCGACCCGTTCGGTCTCCCCGGTCACCGCGTGACGCAGCGTCAGCTGCTCCAGGTGGCCGGAGCCGTGCGCCGCGTCGACGACCGTGCGGCAGCGGACCGAGATGTTCGGCGCCTCGTTGATCTGCTGGATCAGGTAGTAGGACATGGACGCCGCCAGGTCCGGGCCGCGCACCAGCAGCGTCACCGACTTGGCGAACCTGGACAGGTACATCGCCGCCTGGCCCGCCGAGTTGGCGCCGCCCACGATGTACACGTCGTGCCCCTGGCAGGCCGAGGCCTCCGTCAGCGCCGAGCCGTAGAACACCCCGCAGCCGGTCAGATCGGTGCAGCCCTGCGCGTCCAGCTGCCGGTACTGCACACCCGTCGCCAGGATCACGCTGTGCGCCGCGACGGCCGACCCGTCCGCGAACCGCACCATGCGGGCCGCCCCGTTGACCTCCAGCGCCGTCACCTCGCGCGCGGTGAGGATCTCGGCGCCGAACTTGGCGGCCTGCCGGCGGGCCCGTTCGGTGAGCTGGCCGCCCGAGACGCCGTCGGGGAAGCCGAGGTAGTTCTCGATCCGGGAGCTCTGGCCGGCCTGGCCGCCCGTCGCCGACCGCTCCACCAGAACGGTCCGCAGCCCCTCCGAGGCCCCGTACACGGCCGCGCCGAGCCCGGCCGGCCCGCCTCCGATGACCACCAGGTCGTAGAAGTCGGCCGTCGGTGTGGTCGCCAGGCCCACCCGCGCGGCGAGCTCGGGCGGCTCGGGCTCCACCAGCGGCGCGCCGTCGGGTGTGATCACCAGCGGCAGCCGCTGTCCGTCCGCTCCGGCGGCGGCCAGCAGCCGCTGTCCCTCCGGCTCCTCGACCGAGTACCAGCGGTACGGCACCTGGTTGCGGGCCAGGAACTCCCGCACGTCCGAGGACCGCGCCGACCAGCGGTGCCCGACGACCTTGGTGCTGGGCACGGGCCGGTAGTCGCTGTGCCGCCACGCCTCGATCAGGTCGTCCAGCACCGGGTAGAGCTTCTCCTCCGGCGGGTCCCACGGCTTGAGCAGGTAGTGGTCCAGGTCCACCACGTTGATCGCGTCGATCGCGGCGTTCGTGTCCGCGTACGCGGTCAGCAGCACGCGCCGGGCGCCCGGATACACGTCCAGGGCCTGTTCCAGGAACTCGATGCCGTTCATCTGCGGCATCCGGTAGTCGGCCAGGATCACGGCCACCAGGTCGCCGCGCAGCTTCAGCTCACGCAGCGCCTCCAGGGCGGAGTCGCCGGACTCCGCGCGCACGATCCGGTACGACTCGCCGTAGCGTCGCCGCAGGTCCCGGGCGACGGCACGGGAGACTCCCGGGTCGTCGTCCACGGTCATGATGACGGTCCGCGCTGTGTCGGCGGCCTGTGCCATACGTCTCCCACCCCGAGCGGTCGATTCACGGGACGGTGTCGCCGTCGTCACCGCACCGGTTCTCGCCCATCGTATGTTCGATCGCCCCGGATCGCCCCGGAAAGCGGAAACGCGCGGCCGGGAACCGCCGTCAGGAGCGCGCCGGGCTCGGCACACAGAACTCGTTGCCCTCGGGGTCCGCGAGCGCGGGCCACGGCCGCTCGCCCTGCCCGGCGTCCGCCCGCCCGGCACCGGGGGACAACAGCCGCCAGACCTCGGCCTCCCGGCCGTCGGGCGGAAGTCCAGGTGGAGCCGGTTCCTGGCGGACTTCTTCTCGGGAACCGGCACCAACGGCAGCCCCGGCGGCCGGTCCGGCGCGGGCCGGATCTCGTACCCGTCGGAGACGTCGCCGACCACCGCCCGGCCGAGCGCCCCGGCCCACCAGCGCCCCGGGGCCACCGGGCCGGGCCGCGTGCACCACCGCCTGTTCCCACTCCATCGCCATGGCCGCGGCTTAGTGAAGACTGGCCCCGGAGAACGCCGATCACGAGGAGGCCCGAGCATGACACGCCCGATCACGGCAGGGGTCGACGGTACGGAGGAGAGTCTCGCCGCGCTGGCCTGGGCGGGACGGGAGGCCGTGCGCCGGGAGCTGCCGCTGCGCGTGGTGCACGCCTGGCGCTTCCACCCGCACGAGGCGGACGGCGCCGGGGACCGGCGCACACAGTACCGGTGGGTGTCGGAGGGGACCGCGCAGGCCGTGCGCGCCGTCACCGAGCACCATCCGCAGCTGACGGTGACCGTGGACGTGGTCGAGGGGCACGCCGTCGAGACCCTGGTCGGTGCCGCGGCCGAGGCGGAGCTGCTGGTGCTCGGATCGCGCGGACACGGTGCCGTCGTCGGGTTCCTGCTCGGCTCGGTCGGACAGCAGGTCATCGCCGAGGCGGCGCGGCCCGTGGTACTGGTGCGGGCGGGGGACCGGGCCGCTGCGGAGGCCGCCGGGCGGGAGGTGGTCGTGGGCCAGCAGGGTGGCCCGCAGGACAGCGCGGCGGCCCTGCGGTTCGCCTTCGAGACGGCGGCGGCCCGCGGGGCCACGGTCCGGGCCGTACGGGCCTGGACGCTGCCGCCCGTCTTCGCCTACAGCCCGGGTTCGATGAAGCTCCTGGACGACGTCGGCGGCCTGGAGCCGTACGAGAAGAAGGCCTTGGCCGAGGCCCTGAAGCCGTGGCGGGAGCGCTTCCCGGGCGTCCCCGTGGCCGAGCACGTCGAGATGGGCAGCGCGGGCCAGGTGCTGCTGTCCGTGGCCGGACGGGCCCAGCTGATGGTCGTCGGGCGCCGCGCGCACCGCACGGCAGTCGGTGCCCGCATCGGCTCGGTGGCGCACGGGATGCTGCACCACGCCGACTGCCCGGTGGCCGTGGTGCCGCACGACTGACCTACTCCGGATCGGTCGGCACCAGCGTCTCGCGGGCCTTGGGGAGCAGGTTCTCGACGTAGTCACGGACCGCCGTGTCCAGCCCTATGTCGTGCTGCGCCCGCTCGGAGAGGTACCAGCGGTGCTCGAGCAGTTCGTGGTAGATCTCGGCCGGGTCCATGGAGCCGCGCAGGTCGAGCGGCACGGCGCGCACGGTGGGCCGGAAGACGTCCCGCACCCACCGGTGGGCCAGCACCTCCGGGCGCGCCGCGAGGGGATCGCCGGGCGCGTAGTCGTCCTGGGTGGCCATCCAGCTCTCCAGGTCGTTCAGCAGTCGCCGGGCCTGGTTCTCCTCGGTGTCCAGCCCGGTGAGCCGCAGCAGCTGGCGCTGGTGGTGGCCGGCGTCGACGACCTTCGGTACGAAGGTGACCGTGTCGCCGGTGGAGGAGCGCTCGATCTGCATCTCGGCGACGTCGAAGCCGAGGTCGTTGAGCCGCCGTATCCGCCGCTCTATGTAGTGGTACTTGCCCACCGGGTACACGGACGTGCGGGTCAGCTCCTGCCACAGGCCCTGGTAGCGGGCGCAGATCTCCGTGCCGAACTCGACGGGGTCGACGGACGGGTGCAGCGCTCCGGACGCCTCCAGGTCCAGCAGCTCGCCGCTGATGTTGACGCGCGCGAGGTCGAGGTCGTACTCCCGCTGCCCGGGGCTCAGCCGCGGGTGCAGGTCACCGGTCTCCGCGTCGACGAGGTAGGCGGCGTACGCACCGGCGTCCCGCCGGAAGAGCGTGTTGGACAGCGAGCAGTCGCCCCACGCGAACCCGGCCAGGTGCAGCCGCACCAGCAGGACCGCGAGGGCGTCCATCAGGCGGTGCATGGTCGCCGGGCGCATGGTCGTCTCGAACATCGAGCGGTACGGCAGCGAGCCGCCCAGGTGCCGGGTGACCAGTACCGACTCCAGCGGGGCGCCGTCCGCGTCGGTGCGGCCGGTGAGCACGGCCAGCGGGTCGACCGCGGGGATGCCGAGCCGGTCCAGGTCGCGCAGCAGCTCGTACTCGCGCAGCGCGGGCCGCTGGGCGAGTTCCTTGACGGCGATCACCTCGTCGCCGGCCCGCGCGTAGCGCACGACGTGCCGGGAGATGCCGCGCGGCAGTGGCACGAGGTACTCCGCGGGCCATTCCTCCAGGGGCACGTCCCAGGGGAGTTCGAGCAGGAGCGCGGGGTGCTCCGGATTGGTGGCGCTGATCTGCAATGCCATGGGGCGAACCTTAAGGCCGGACCGGGATTTCCGGCGGTGGGGGCCGCATGCCGAACAGGCACCGCGTCACCCGTGTTCCGGCGCACCCCGAACTCGTACAGCACGAGGACCGCGGCCAGTGAGCCCGCCACGACCGTGGTGCGGTCGGCCACGATCGGGGCCTGCCACGCCACCACGCCGAAGCCGGCGAGGACGGTGACGGCGGCGGCGGTGCCCCGGTTCTCGGCCTGGTGGTCGTCGGGGGAGAAGACCAGGCCGAGGACGACGAGGGCGTGCAGGGGGCCGAGTTCGCCGCGGCCTCGGGTTCCCGCATCGCCGTGCCTCCCTCTGCCCGCCACGGTGTGCGGGACCGGGGCGTGCTCCGTCCGCCGGCTGCTCGGCCGGGGCGGGCGGCCCTGGTTCAGCGCACCCCGTGCGGCCGGAACTGCACGCTGATCCGGGGGCCCGTGGCGCGCGTCGTCTTCGGTACGCAGTGTTCCCAGGTCCGCTGGCAGGAGCCGCCCATGACGATCAGGTCGCCGTGTCCGAGCGGCCGCCGGACCGAGGCGCCGTGGCCGTGCGCCGGACGCAGCAGCAGGTCGCGGGGCGTGCCCACGGACAGGATCGCGACCATGGTGTCCTCGTGGGCGCCCCGTCCGATCCGGTCGCCGTGCCAGGCGACGCTGTCCCGGCCGTCGCGGTAGTAGCACAGCCCGGCGGTGGCGAAGGGCTCGCCCAGTTCGCCGGCGTAGTGACGGGAGAGCGCGTCGCGGGCCTCGGTCAGCACGGGGTGCGGCAGCGGGTCGTCCGCGCCGTAGAACGCGAGCAGCCGCGGTACGTCCACGACGTTGTCGTACATCCTCCGGCGCTCCGCCCGCCACGGAACGTCCGCCGCCAGCTCTTCGAACAGGGCGTCGGCTCCGCTCAGCCAGCCGGGCAGCACGTCGATCCAGGCGCCGGAGCCCAGTCCGGTCCGGCGTGTCCCGTCGAGGGAGCCGAGCCGCAGCTCGTCGGTCTGGTCGAACAGGGACCCCTGGAAGTGCGTGGCCATGGGTGCAGCCTACTCCGTAATCGAAAATGTGTTCCCATTCGATCTTGACGGAGGTCGCGCCGAGCCCTCCGGACGCCTTCCGATACGTTTGTGTATCGGATACATTCCTGTATCGAACGGAGGTCGGACATGACGGCGGAGGGCTCGGCCAAGCGCGTGACCAGGCGGCGGGTCCGGACCCGGGCCCGGCTTCTCGAGGCCGCGTTCGGCGTGTTCGCCGCCAAGGGCTTCGGGCGGGTGTCCATCGAGGAGGTCTGCGAGGCCGCCGGGTTCAGCCGGGGCGCCTTCTACTCGAACTTCGCCACGCTCGACGAGCTGTTCTTCGCCCTGTACCGGGAACGGGCCGACCTCATCGCGGAGCAGGTGGCCGACGCGCTCGCCGGTGACGGCCCCGACCTGGACGTGCCCGCTTCCGTGGACCGGGTCACCGAGGTGCTGCTGCTGGACGTGGACTGGCTGCTCGTGAAGACCGACTTCCTGGTGCACGCCGCCCGTGACCCCGAGGTCGCCGGAGCGCTCCTGGGCCACCGGGCCCGCCTCAGGCACGCCATCGCGGACCGGCTCTCACGGGCCAAGGGCCACACCGAACTGCCCGCCGTGCTGGGCGACGTCGACGGAGCGGCTCACGCCGTGGTCGCCGCGTACGACGGGGTCACCACCCAACTGCTGCTGGACCGGGACGTCGAGACCGCCCGGGCCTGGCTCAAGCAACTGCTCACCGCGCTGCTGACCGATGGCGGCAGCGCTTCCGGACGAGTCGGATAGGGAAGGGAAACGGTCGCCATGGACGCGGACGTCATCGTCGTCGGAGCGGGCCTCGCGGGCCTGGTCGCGGCGCACGAACTCACCAGCCGGGGCAGGCGCGTCGCCCTGGTCGACCAGGAGAACGCGGCCAACCTCGGCGGACAGGCGTTCTGGTCCTTCGGCGGGCTCTTCCTCGTCGACACCCCGGAACAGCGCCGCCTCGGCATCAAGGACTCCTTCGACCTCGCCTGGAACGACTGGCAGGGCAGCGCCCAGTTCGACCGTGTCGAGGACGAGGACTCCTGGGCGGTGCGCTGGGCCCGCGCCTACGTCGAGTTCGCGGCGGGGGAGAAACGGTCCTGGCTGGAGAGCCACGGCATCTCGCTGCTGCCCACGGTCGGCTGGGCCGAGCGCGGCGACCTGCGCGCGCACGGGCACGGCAACTCCGTACCGCGCTTCCACATCGCCTGGGGAACCGGGACGGGTGTCGTCGAGCCCTTCGCGGACCACGCCAGGCAGGCCGCGCGCGACGGGCTGCTCACCTTCCACCACCGCCACCGGGTGGACGAGCTGGTCATCGAGGACGGCGCCGCGCGCGGGGTGCGGGGCACGGTCCTCGCCGACGACGACTCGCCGCGGGGAGCGGCCTCCAACCGCGACCGCACCGGCGAGTTCGAACTCACCGCCCAGGCCGTGGTCGTCACCACCGGCGGCATCGGCGCCAACCACGACATCGTCCGCCGCTACTGGCCCGAGCGGCTCGGTACGCCTCCCACCGAGATGGTCACGGGCGTACCCGCCTACGTCGACGGGCGGATGCTCGACATCAGCGCGGAGGCGGGCGTGCGGCTCGTCAACCGGGACCGCATGTGGCACTACACCGAGGGCCTGCAGAACTGGGATCCCATCTGGCCCGGCCACGGCATCCGCATCCTGCCCGGCCCCTCCTCGATGTGGCTCGACGCCCTCGGCCGCCGTCTTCCCGACCCCTGCCTGCCCGGGTACGACACCCTCAACACGCTCCGGCACCTGCGCACCACCGAGGACATCGCGGGCCACGACCACTCCTGGTTCGTCCTCACCCGGAAGATCATCGAGAAGGAGTTCGCGCTGTCGGGCTCCGAGCAGAACCCCGACATCACCGCCAAGGACCGCAAGGCGGTCCTGCGCGACCGGCTGCTCGGCAAGGGCGCGCCGGGACCGGTGAAGGCGTTCCTGCGCAACGGCGCGGACTTCGTGACCGCAGACACTCTCGACAAGCTCGTCGAGAAGATGAACGGCCTCACCGGCAAGGCGCTCCTCGACGTGGCCGAGGTGCGCCGCCAGATCGAGGCGCGCGACCTGCAGATGGCCAACCCCTACAGCAAGGACTCCCAGGTCCAGGGCATCCGCAACGCCCGCCGCTACATCGGCGACCGCCTCGGCCGGGTCGCCGCCCCGCACCGCATCCTCGACCCGGAGGCGGGGCCGCTGATCGGGGTCAAGCTGCACATCCTGACCCGCAAGACCCTCGGCGGCATCCAGACCGACCTGGACTCCCGTGCCCTCGGCGCCGACGGCCGGCCCATCGGCGGGCTCTACGCGGCGGGCGAGGTCGCCGGTTTCGGCGGCGGCGGCGTCCACGGCTACAACGCCCTGGAGGGCACCTTCCTCGGCGGCTGCCTCTTCTCCGGGCGCGCGGCCGGGCGGGCCGCGGCGGAGCAGACGGCCTGACGTCAGTGCGTCAGGAGCTCCGCCAGTACCGAGGCGTGGCTCTCCTGAGGGGTCTTGGAGGCGGTCAGCAGGGTCACCGTGCCCCGGCCGGCCGTCTCCCGGAGGCCGTCGAGGAGTCCGGCCGCGTCCGGCGCGGCGAGCTCCGTCTCGTAGCGGCGCCGGAACTCGTCGTAGGAGCCCTCGCCCGCGTGGAACCAGCGGCGCAGTTCGGTGGACGGCGTGAGGCCCTTGGGCCACTCGTCCACCCGGGCCGCATCCTTCGACACGCCGCGCGGCCACAGGCGGTCGACCAGGACCCGCACGCCGTCCTCCGGCTCGGGCGGTTCGTAGATCCGGCGTACGCGGACGGTCATGCACGGGCCTCCGTCGGATGGCAGGTCGGGCGTTCGGAGCGTACTGCGCCGGGACGGGCGGACGACCGTTCTTGATCGGCGACGCGGCGTAACTTGACCTGAACGAGGGGGATTTTGCTCGACATGGCCGCCTAGTCTTTGGGGCGTTTGATCATTCGTCACCCCCGAAGGAGCGCACGTGACGCCATCCCGCCGGCCGGCCGCCGGACGACGCACCACAGTCCTCCGTCGCGAGGCGGTCCTCGCCACCGTCCCCGTCGCCGTCGCGGCCCTGCTCGCGGCCGCCGGTCCGGCCGCCGCCGGGACGACCGGCTCCGCCGGCGTGGGGGACCCCTACTTCCCGCTCGAGGGCAACGGCGGCTACAACGTCCGGCACTACGGACTGACGCTCCGTTACGACACCTGTCTCTGATTCACA
>NZ_JBHYKH010000238.1:7123-13442 GCF_042741275.1 Streptomyces sp. NPDC058964 | reverse complement strand
CACCCCCACCCCAGCGCCCCCCCCCCCCCCCCCGCCCCGCCCGCCCCCCCCCCGTTCGCATCCCTGTGCGCATACTGAGGCTTGTCGGACTGTCGTACAGGGAGTGCTGCTTCAGTGACGGACGCGGAGGACCGCAAGCCGCAGTCGGACGAGGCCAGGAGCGCCTACGACTCCGAGATCACGTCCGAGTTCGCCGTTCCGGAGGGGCTCGCCGTCCCCAGAGGCGGCGGCGAGTCCGAGACGACCTCCGAATTCGCCCTGCCCGAGGGCCTGGACGCCCCGCAGCCGCCCGGCGCCGAGCCGGAAAGGTCGGCCTTCAGCGTGCCGAGCACCTACAGCGCCAGGCAGGCCCCGCCGGTCTTCACCCCGCCGGAGGGCATACCGGCCGTCAGCCTGATCAAGGACGCGCCCTGGCAGGACCGGATGCGCACGATGCTGCGCATGCCGGTGACCGAGCGGCCGGCGCCGGAGCCGGTGCAGAAGGCGGAGGAGGGCGGCCCGGCCGTCCCGCGCGTGCTCGACCTGACCCTGCGCATCGGCGAGCTGCTGCTGGCGGGTGGCGAGGGCGCGGAGGACGTGGAGGCCGCGATGTTCGCGGTCTGCCGTGCGTACGGGCTCGACCGCTGCGAGCCGACCGTCACCTTCACCCTGCTGTCGATCTCGTACCAGCCGTCGCTGGTCGACGACCCGGTGACGGCGTCCCGGACGGTACGCCGCCGGGGCACCGACTACACGCGCCTGTCGGCCGTGTTCCGGCTGGTGGACGACCTCACCACCGCGGACACCCACATCCCCCTGGAGGAGGCCTACCGGCGCCTCGCGGAGATGCGCCGCAATCGCCACCCGTATCCCGGATGGGCGCTGACCCTGGCGAGCGGGCTGCTGGCGGGCGCGGCCTCCGTCCTGGTGGGCGGTGACCTGATCGTTTTCGTCGCGGCGGCTCTGGGCGCGATGCTCGGCGACCGGCTGGCATGGCTGTGCGCGGGACGCGGGCTGCCGGAGTTCTACCAGTTCACAGTGGCCGCGATGCCGCCCGCGGCGATCGGTGTGGCCTTCGCACTGGCGCACGTCGACGTGAAGGCGTCCGCCGTGGTCACCGGTGGGCTGTTCGCGCTGCTGCCCGGACGGGCCCTGGTGGCGGGCGTGCAGGACGGGCTGACCGGCTTCTACATCACGGCGGCCGCGCGGCTGCTGGAGGTCATGTACTTCTTCGTCGGCATCGTCATCGGCGTGCTGCTGATCCTTTACTTCGGCGTGAAGGTGGGCGGCACGCTCAACCCGGACGCGGCGCTGAACATCGCCGAGCGGCCGCTGCTGCAGATCGCCGCGTCCATGGTGCTGTCGCTGACGTTCGCGGTGCTGCTCCAGCAGGAACGATCCACCGTGCTGGCGGTGACCCTCAACGGGGGCGTCGCATGGTCGGTGTACGGCGCGATGCACTACGTCGGCGGCATCTCACCGGTGGCCTCGACGGCCGTGGCCGCAGGGCTGGTGGGGCTCTTCGGCCAGCTGCTGTCGCGCTACCGGTTCGCGTCCGCGCTGCCGTACACGACCGCGGCGATCGGCCCGCTGCTGCCGGGTTCGGCGACCTACTTCGGACTGCTGTCCATGGCGCAGAACGAGGTGGACAAGGGGCTCGTGTCGCTGGCCAAGGCCGCGTCCCTGGCCATGGCCATCGCCATCGGGGTGAACCTGGGGTCGGAGATTTCCCGGCTGTTTCTGCGGGTGCCGGGCGGCACCGCCGCCGGACGCCGGGCCGCCAAGCGGACGAGGGGCTTCTGAGGGCCTACTGCTGGGGGTACGGGTACTGCTGCCGCCCCTGCCGGGCCCCGTACGGCTGCTGGTCGTAGCCCTGCGGGTACTGCTGTCCCGGGTACTGCTGTCCGGGGTGCTGCTGCGGCGGGTACTGCTGCCCGGGGTACTCCGGCTGGGCGTAGGGCTGCTGCTGCGGGCCGCCGTAGTACTCGTCGTAGCCCTGGTCGTAGCCCTGGTCGTAGCCCTGGTCATAGCCCTGGTTCGAACCGTTCGGCTGCGGCTGCTGCTGGTACTCCGGCTCGACGCGGCGCAGCCGGGTCGTGGCGTCGTCCATGGCCGGGGGCTGGGGCTGGGGCTGGAAGGGCTGCTGCTGGGCCGACGTCCCTGCGTGCGGGTTGTTCCTGTCCTTGGAGCGCGCCCGCAGGAACTCGATCGCGATCGGGATCACCGAGACGAGAACGATCAGGATGAGGATCGCCTCGATGTTCTTCTTGACGAAGCCGATGTTGCCCAGCCAGGAGCCGAGCAGGGTCACACCGGCACCCCACAGGACACCGCCGATGACGTTGAAGGTCAGGAACGAGCGGTACTTCATTCCGCTGACGCCCGCGATGATCGGCGTGAACGTGCGCACGATGGGCACGAAGCGGGCCAGGACCAGGGACTTCGGGCCGTACTTCTCGAAGAACTCGTGGGCCTTGGTGACGTTCTCCTGCTTGAAGAGACGGGAGTCCGCGCGGTTGAAGAGGGACGGGCCCACCTTCTTGCCGAACATGTAGCCCGCCTGGTCGCCGAGGATCGCGGCGAGGCAGATGAGGGCGATCGCACCCCACAGCGGGAAGTCCAGCTGGTGGGACGTGATCAGCAGGCCGCACGTGAACAGCAGCGAGTCACCCGGCAGGAAGAACCCGATCAGCAGGCCGGACTCGGCGAACACGATCAGGAGCAGGCCCCAGATGCTGTACGTGTCGAGCAGGTAGTTGGGGTCCAGCCAGCTCGGGCCGAGGGCGAGCGTCGTCACGGTTCCGGGCTCCTGAGGGGTGAAGGCGGTACGGCGTCCTTGGTACGGCCGCACAAAGCTATCAACGCAATGTGTCCACCCCAGGTTCCACCGGTGTCTCCAGGATGCACTGTGCCGGGACTGGGGCAAAGCTGTGAGCCATGGGCATTGATGAGTACGGCGGCGGTCAGGGACCCCAGCCGGACGTCCTGGTCGTGACCACCAACGACGTGCCCGGCTACCGGGTGCAGGAGGTCATCGGCGAGGTCTTCGGGCTGACCGTGCGCTCACGCCACCTGGGCAGTCAGATCGGCGCGGGCCTGAAGTCGATGATCGGCGGTGAGCTCAAGGGGCTCACCAAGACGCTGGTGCAGACCCGCAACCAGGCCATGGAGCGGCTCGTCGAGCAGGCACGCGCGCGGGGGGCCAACGGGGTGCTGATGTTCCGCTTCGACGTGACGGAGGCGGCGGACGCGGGCACGGAGGTGTGCGCCTACGGGACCGCGGTGGTCCTGGCCCGGGAGTAGGCCGCCCGGGCCAGGGGGCTACGACGTGTGCCGCGCCGCGTTCGCCGCGATCGCCTCGTTGAGGTGCTCGGCGAGGCCCGGCCGCATGGAGTCGTAGAACGCCCTGAACCGCTCGTCGGCCACGTACATGCCGCCGAGGCACCGGTGGAGTTCGTACGAGCACTCGTAGAACCACGAGCAGATGTGCTGCCGGTGCTCCTCGGCCAGGTCCATGGCCGCCTCGCCGGCCGGCGGCTCACCGGCGGCCAGCAGGGCGACGTAGCGCTCGCCCCAGGCGTCGGCCTCGGCCTGCAGGCGCTTCCAGTCCTCCTTGGTGTAGCGGGCGGCGCGGCGCTGTGACTCGGCGTACTCGTCGGTGCCGCCCCAGCGCTGCTCCGCCTCCTCCGCGTACTGGTCGGGATCCTTGTCCCCGAAGACCTCGAACCTCTCCTCGGGCGTGAGGTTGATGCCCATCTTGCGTGCCTCCATGGCGTGCTCCACGGCCGCGGCCATCTTCTGCAGCTTCTCGATCCGGGCGGTCAGCAGTTCGTGCTGACGGCGCAGGTGCGTGCGCGGGTCCGCGTCCGGATCGTCGAGCAGGACCGCGACCTCGTCGAGCGGGAAGCCGAGCTCCCGGTAGAACAGGATCTGCTGCAGCCGCTCCAGGTCGGCGTCGCTGTAGCGCCGATGGCCCGCGTGACTGCGCTCGCCAGGGGCGAGCAGGCCGATCTCGTCGTAGTGGTGCAGGGTGCGCACCGTGACACCGGCGAAGCCGGCGACCTGCCCCACGGAGTAACTCACTTCCGCTCCTTCTCTTGGTACGCACTCCACGGTGGGCCCTCACGTGACGTGAGGTGCAAGCCCGTTTCCCGGGATTTCCCCGGCTGCGCCACTCCGGATGTTGTGCCCGTTGTGTCCGCTTATGGTGAGCCCGTGGCCCAGGACTCCGCGCAGCAGGCGCCCACCACCGCTCCCGCGGCCCCCGCGCGCGCCCTGCTGCCGCTGATCCTGCCCGCTCTCGTCGTGGGCGTGGTCTCCAGCCTGCTCTTCGTCGGGGTGAGCGTGGGAGCCCAGCAGCTCGAGGGGGTGCTGTGGCAGACCCTGCCCGATGCCCTGGGGATCGGCCGCTACTCCGTGCCGTGGATGTTCATCATGCTCACCGCGACCGGCGTCGTGGTCGGGCTGGTGGTGTGGAAGGTGCCGGGCCACGCGGGGCCCGACCCGGCCACCATGGGTCTGAACGCCCCGGCCCTGCCGCCCGTCGTGCTGCCGGGCCTGCTGCTGGCGGCCGCCCTGATGCTCGCGGGCGGCCCGAGCCTCGGCCCCGAGAACCCGATCATCGCCGTGAACGTCGGCCTGGCCGTGTGGCTGGGCCGCCGGTACCTCCCCCGGATGCCGGGCGGGCTGTGGGCGGCGCTGGCGGAGGCGGCGACGCTCGGCGCGCTGTTCGGCACGCCCGTGGCGGCGGCCCTGGTCATCTCGGAGGCGCTGGCCGGCAAGCCGATCAAGGGACTGCTGTGGGACAACCTGTTCGCTCCCCTGGCCGCCGCCGCGGCCGGCGCCCTGACGACCGATCTGCTCCACCACGCGAGCTTCGATCTCCACCTGCCCCTGATCGGCCGGCCGGACGCGCGCGACGTGCTGTCCGCGATCGTCGTCGCCGTGGTCGGCGCGCTCCTCGGCATGTGCGCCGTCTACGCCTTCCCGTACCTCCACTCCGCCTTCGGGCGACTGCGGCACCCGATGCTGATGCTTCCGGCGGGCGGGCTCGTCCTGGGCGCGCTGGGGGCCCTGGGCGGCCCGCTGACCCTCTTCAAGGGGCTGGACCAGATCGCGGTGCTGGCGCGCGACCCGGAGGGCTGGACGGCCGGTCAGTTCGCCACCATGACAGTGGTGAAGCTGACCGCTCTGACGGTCGCCGCGACCTGCGGCTTCCGCGGCGGCCGGATCTTCCCCGCCGTGTTCGTGGGCACCGCGCTCGGTCTGTGCGCCCACGCCCTCGTTTCCGGCGTACAGCCCGCCGTAGGCGTGGCGGCGGGCGTCCTGGGCATGCTCCTGGCCATCACCCGGCAGGGCTGGGTGAGCCTGTTCACCGCCGCGGTACTCGTCGACTCGCCGGTGATCCTCGCCCTGCTGTGCATCGCCTCGCTGCCGGCCTGGCTGCTGGTGACGGGGCGGCCGCAGATGCAGCTGCGGCCGGACGGGACGGCGGTCCGGTGAGCGGCCGGCCAGTCCACCCCTTCCCTCTTCCTCCCCTGCCCCTCCTAGGAGACACGACCATGGCACTGCACAAGGGTCCGGCGAAGCACGAAGAGCGGACCGTGTCCGTCAACCCGTTCTACGGCGAGGCCAATCCGGTCGTCGACATGACCGAGGCCCCGCCCACGCACCGGCTCCCGGACACCCCGCTGCCGCCGACGACGGCGTACCAGCTGGTGCACGACGAGCTCATGCTGGACGGCAACTCCCGGCTGAATCTGGCCACGTTCGTCACCACCTGGATGGAGCCGCAGGCCGGGGTGCTGATGGGGGAGTGCCGGGACAAGAACATGATCGACAAGGACGAGTACCCGCGCACCGCCGAGCTGGAGCGGCGCTGTGTGGCGATGCTCGCCGACCTGTGGAACGCGCCGGATCCGTCGGCCGCCGTGGGCTGTTCGACGACCGGGTCGAGCGAGGCGTGCATGCTCGCCGGGATGGCGCTGAAGCGGCGCTGGATGAAGCGCAACGCCGACCGCTACCCGGCCGCGCGGCCCAATCTGGTCATGGGGATCAACGTCCAGGTGTGCTGGGACAAGTTCTGCAACTTCTGGGAGGTCGAGCCCCGGCTCGTACCCATGGAGGGCGACCGCTACCACCTGGACCCGCAGGCGGCGGCCGAGCTGTGCGACGAGAACACCATCGGCGTCGTCGGCATCCTCGGCTCGACCTTCGACGGCTCCTACGAGCCGATCGCCCCCCAGTTGGCGGCCCAGGACGCCCACCAGGTTCGGACCCCGCGGGGGGGGCCCCGGGGCCGGGGAGGGGGCGGGGGCGCCCCTGTGGGGGCGCGCGCGGG
>NZ_JBHYKH010000238.1:0-7113 GCF_042741275.1 Streptomyces sp. NPDC058964 | reverse complement strand
GGGGCCGAGCTGCGCGACGACAACACACGGGGAGCGCTCGCCACCCTGGCCGCCACGTGCCAGGGCTCATCCCCGCCCCTCGCCGACCTGTGCGCGGCCCTGGACGCCCTCCAGGAGCGCACCGGGCTGGACGTCCCGGTGCACGTGGACGGCGCGTCCGGCGCAATGGTGGCGCCGTTCCTGGACGAGGACCTGGTGTGGGACTTCCGGCTGCCGCGGGTTGCCTCGATCAACACCTCGGGGCACAAGTACGGGCTGGTGTACCCCGGGGTCGGCTGGGCGCTGTGGCGGGACGCCGAGTCGCTGCCCGAGGAGCTGGTCTTCCGGGTCAACTACCTGGGCGGCGACATGCCGACCTTCGCGCTGAACTTCTCCCGCCCCGGCGCCCAGGTGGTCGCCCAGTACTACACGTTCCTGCGGCTGGGCCGTGAGGGCTACCGGACCGTGCAGCAGTGCACGCGGAACGTGGCGACCGGGCTCGCCGAGCGGATCGAGGCGCTGGGTGACTTCCGGCTGCTGACCCGGGGCGACCAGCTGCCGGTGTTCGCCTTCACCACCGCCCCGGACGTGAAGGCGTACGACGTCTTCGACGTCTCCCGGCGGCTGCGGGAGAGCGGCTGGCTGGTGCCCGCTTACACCTTCCCTCCCAACCGGGAGGACCTGTCCGTGGTGCGGGTGGTGTGCCGCAACGGCTTCTCCCTGGACCTGGCCGACATGTTCCTGGAGGACCTCGGCCATCTGCTGCCGGAACTGCGCCGGCAGCCGCATCCGCTGGCCCAGGACAAGCAGGCGGCCACCAGCTTCCACCACTGACGGCGACGACGGGGCCGGGTGGTCAGCGGTCGTCCTCCGGATGCCGCTCCCCCGTCGCGTACGGGTTCTCCTGGCCCTCGGCCAGGACGCCCACGAAGGGCTCGCCCTCGCCGGCGAAGGTGTAGGCGCCGCGTTCGAGGCGCTCGGCGAGCCCGCGGGTCCAGGCGGCGTCGGAATCGGCCGTGTGGACCCACAGGTTCATGATCTCGCCGATGTGGCCCAGCTGTCCGGGTCCGTCCTCGGGGACGTAGCGCTCGGTGACGGCGGCCCGCCACTGCTCGATCCGGCGGATCCGTTCCTTCAGCAGAGCCACGGCCTCGTCCCTCGGCAGCTCGACGAGGAAGCCGACGGCCGCCGACTGGATGTCCGTCTTCTGGCCGTAGGCGACCAGGGACTCCCGCAGCAGCCTGAAGAACTCCTCGGTCCCCCGGTCGGTGATCTCGTACTCGGTCCGCGGCGGGCCCCCGGCCGTGGACGGCGCGGTCTCGTGCGCGTGCAGAAGTCCCTGCCTGGCCATCTGCTTCAGGGCGTGGTAGATCGAGCCGGGCTTGGCGTTGGACCACTCGTGCGCGCCCCAGTACTCCAGGTCGTTGCGCACCTGGTAGCCGTGGGCCCGCCCGTGCTGGCGGACCGCGCCCAGCACGAGGAGACGGATCGCTGACATGCGGTCCAGGCTATTGCCCGGGTGCGGGGCCCCGGGGGGTCAGTCCGTCGGCTCCTGTGCGCCGGCCCGCTCCAGGGCCACCAGCTCGAACGCCGTCTTCCCGTCCAGCGACTCGCGGATGATGTCGGCGTGGCCGGCGTGCCGGGCCGTCTCGCGGATCAGGTGGAGGACCAGCCAGCGCATGGAGACGGCCTCGTCCGGCGGGAACCAGGGGTCGTTCGGAAGCGGGAAGGTGTCGTCGAGGCTGGGCACGGACCGGACGAACTTCTCGGTCTCGGCGGCGACCTCCTCCCAGTACGCCAGTTGCTGGGCGACCGTCTCGCCCTCGGTCAGCACGAAGCACTCGTGCCAGTTCGACTCGTCCCGCGCGACCGCCGGCGGCTCGCCCTTGGCACGGGCGATCCAGCCCTGCTCGACCTCGGCGACGTGTTTGAGCAGCCCGCCCAGGGACAGCTCGCTGGCACTGGGCCTGCCCGTGGCCTGCTCGTCCGTCAGCCCGAGGACCGCCCGCCGGATGCCGCCGCGCTGCTCCGCGAGGAAGGAGAGCAGAGCCCCCCGCTCGTCGCCCTGCGCCTCGGCTCGCACGTGTGTGACCATGACAGGCCCCTTTCCTGGGGTTGCGTCGCTGGAACGGCTTCTCTTGCCCGACACCGATGACGCTACGGGCCCTTGCGGTCAGGTTCTGTCCGCAAGGGTGCGGCGACGGGCTCCGGTCACCGCAATGCCGTCAGGACGCGGGCCGGGCCAAGTGCTCGGCGTACACGACCACGGCCCCGCCGGAGTGCCGCACGACGGTTGCGGACTGCGGGACCCGGTTCGGACCGGAGAGGATCTCCCCGCCGTGCCGGTCGAGGAGTCCGTGCAGGCCGTCCGGATCGTCGACGAGCAGCGTGCTCCGGACGTCGTGGAACGGGGCGAGCGCCGCCTCGCTCCCCGCGACGAGCAGGATGCCGGCGGCCTCCACTTCGCCGTGGGAGTACCTCGTCCGGGCGCCCTGGCCCGTCAGCTCCCGCACGGCGGGGAGGGCGCGGTCGATGTCGTCCACGTGCACCGGGCCAGTGTTGCCGGCACCTTCAGGTCAGAACGGGAACGCGGTCCGGCCGTGCTGTACCGAGATCCACTTCAGCGTGGTGAATGCGTCCAGCGTCGTCTCGCCGTTGAGCCGGCCGATGCCGGAGTGCTTCTCGCCGCCGAAGGGGACCAGCGGCTCGTCGTGGATGGTGCCGTCGTTCACGTGGAACATGCCGGTGTCGACCCGCTTGGCGAACGCCACGCCCCGCTCGATGTCGGCCGTGTGGACGGCTCCGCTCAGCCCGTACGGGGTGTCGTTGACGATGCGGACCGCGTCCTCCTCGCCGTCGAAGGGGACCAGCAGCGCGACGGGGCCGAAAATCTCCTTGTGCAGGAGTGAGGAGTCGGTCGGCACGTCCGTCAGGACGGAGGGTTCCACCAGGTTGTCGGTGGTCGTGCCGCGCACGAGGACCGTGGCCCCTTCGGCTACGGCCTGCTCGATGGCGGCCGATATGGCGTTCGCCTGGAGCGAGTTGATGACCGGACCGATGACCGTCCGAGGGTCGCTCGGGTCACCGGTCTTCAGGGTTCTGACCTTGGCGACGAACTTCTCGGTGAACTCGTCCGCCACCGCGCGGTCCACCAGGACGCGGTTGGCCGCCATACAGACCTGGCCCTGGTCCACGTAACGGCTGAAGACGGCCGCGTCGACCGCGTAGTCGATGTCCGCGTCGTCGAGGACCACGAGCGCACTGTTGCCGCCCAGTTCGAGGACGGAGCGCTTGAGCTGCGCGGCACAGGCGGTGGCGATGTGCCGGCCGACCTTGTCGGAGCCCGTGAAGGAGATCAGCTTGGGGACCGGGTGCTCTATGAACGCGTCGCCTATCTCGGCTATGTCGGTGAGCACGACGTTCAGCAGGCCGGGCGGCAGACCCGCGTCCTCGAAGAGCTTGGCGATCAGGGTACCGCCGCAGATCGGCGTGTCCTGGTGGGGCTTGAGGACGACGGCGTTGCCGAGGGCGAGGGCCGCGGCGACGGGCTTGATCGACAGCAGGAAGGGGAAGTTGAAGGGGCTGATCACGCCCACCACGCCGACCGGGACGCGATAGAGACGGTTCTCCTTGCCGTCGATCGGCGACGGCAGGAATCTGCCCTCGCTGCGCAGCGCAAGTTGGGCCGCCTCGCGCAGGAACTCCTTGGCGAGATGAAGCTCGAATCCGGCCTTCATGTGCGTGCCGCCGAGCTCGGCGATGATCATCTCGGTGATCTCGCCCTCCCGCTCCTCGACGAGGCGCAGGACCTTCTCGAAGAAGACACGGCGGGCGTAGGGGTTGGTCTCGGCCCACTCACGCTGAGCACGGGCGGCCGCCCGGTACGCCTCGTCGACCTCGTCGATGGTGGCGATGGTGATCGAGGCCAGTTTCTCGCCGTCGTACGGGTTGAAGTCGATGATGTCCCAGGAACCGGTGCCCGGGCGCCACTCACCGTCGATGTACTGCTGGGCCAGGTCGGTGAAGCAGGACGACATGTGATCCCTCGATCCCCTTACTGCCTAAGCAGTCGAGACAGACACCCGATCAACTTCACTATCCGATCGGTCTGATTTGACTGATCACACGTCATCGTACTTGTGTTTACGGTGAGTTGGGGTGTCGCCTGGGGAAACGGGCGTGACAAGTCAAGAGGGCGAAAATCACGAGAGCTGCAGCAGTCCCCGCAGCAGGTCCCGGCTCTCGTCCGGCCCCGGGCTGTCCTGCTGAAGCTCCTTGAGGGCCTGCTCGTACTGGGCGACGTCCTCGCGCTTGTCCAGATACAGCGCGCTGGTGAGCTGCTCCAGGTACACGACGTCCGACAGGTCGGACTCGGGGAAACTGAGGATGGTGAACGCGCCGCTCTCACCTGAGTGGCCGCCGAAGCTGAACGGCATGATCTGCAGCCGCACGTTGGGCCGTTCGGAGATGTCGATCAGGTGCTGGAGCTGGTCGCGCATCACCTCGCGGTCGCCGTACGGCCGGCGCAGGGCGGCCTCGTCGAGGACGATGTGGAACTCGGGGGCGTTCTCCGAGACGAGGTACTTCTGCCGCTCGAGCCGCAGCGTCACCCTCCGCTCGACGTCGGCGACGCTCGCGCCCTTCATACCGCGCCGGACGACCGCGCGCGCGTACTCCTCGGTCTGCAGCAGACCGTGCACGAACTGCACCTCGTACGCCCGGATCAGCGAGGCGGCGCCCTCCAGGCCCACGTAGGTGGGGAACCAGCTCGGCAGCACGTCGGAGTAACTGTGCCACCAGCCCGCGACGTTGGCCTCCCGGGCCAGGGAGAGCAGCGACTCGCGCTCCACCTCGTCCGTGATGCCGTACAGCGTCAGCAGGTCCTCGACGTCCCGTGTCTTGAAGCTCACCCGGCCCAGCTCCATCCGGCTGATCTTCGATTCGGAGGCGCGGATCGAGTACCCGGCCGCCTCACGCGTGATCCCCCGTGCCTCTCGCAGTCGCCTGAGTTGCGAGCCGAGCAGCATGCGCCGCACCACCGATCCGGGCTCTCCCGCGCTCACGTTCGCCAGCCTCCCCAACCGTCTTCAGGGCCCGAAGTCTGCCACTAAAACACTTCGAGCAGTACTCGTCTGGTTACGGAAACGGAAAGGTGCCAAAGTTTCCGCACAGGATGAAGCACTCCAGAGGTGCGTCACGTGCATGAGGTTGGCGGAAAAAATGGCCAACAAGCGGTACGGGAGGGCTCAATTCGGTCTCGTGCACGTGCATCTGCCCTTGCATCTGCTGTGCGCATCCGAAAGCATGGTCCCCGCGCCACCGCTGCATCGCAACGACCGCGAATTCCCGGGAGTGCCTCGCATGGGGACGAATGGATCGACCATGCTCGAGCCGTTACGGCAGGGCCTTCCGCCGTTGGACCCCGCGGCCGTGTCCAACGCCGCCTCCTGCGCACTGCCCGCCCGCTACGAAGCGGTCCGTGAGGCCCGGCTGTTCACCCGCAGAACGCTCGACCAGTGGGACGTGGGCGACCGCTTCGACGACATATGTCTGGTCGTCTCGGAACTCGTCACCAACGCCCTGCGCCACGCGCTGCCGTCCGACGCCGGCTGCGCCGGGGAGCAGTCCCCGTCCGTGCGGCTGCATCTGCTGCGGTGGACCGACCGACTGGTGTGCGCCGTACGCGACCCCAGCCACGAGACCCCGGTCGCCCGCGACTCGGACGACTTCTCCGCCGAGTCCGGCCGCGGGCTGTTCCTGGTCGACTCGTTCAGTGACGGCTGGGGCTGGCACCCGCTCGCGGGCACGCTGAACGGCAAGGTCGTCTGGGCGCTGTTCCGGCTCCAGCCGGTCGAGTGACGAACCGCGACGTCGCCTCACGTCGCGGTTCTACGCGCGTTCCCGGACGCGACACGAAAAGTCTCCCCGCCGCGTCCAGGTGCGGCCGATGCCGGCCCGCCGGACCGTCAGCTCGCTATCAGGTGGTCGAACTCGCCGTCCTTGACACCGAGCAGCATCGCCTCGATCTCCGCGCGCGTGTAGACGAGTGCGGGGCCGTCCGGAAAGCGCGAGTTGCGCACGGCCACGTCTCCGCCCGGCAACCGGGCGAACTCCACGCAGGAACCCTGCGAGTTGCTGTGCCTGCTCTTCTGCCAGGCCACTCCGTCCAGCTGCGTGGCAGCCATGCCGTTGTACACGTCGTACCCCCCGTACACGCTGTCAACGTCGCGGTCCACAGGTCGCTCCCCGGTGGTGCACTGGCTGATGTGGCCATGGATGCTGTGGTCAACTGACCCGGATCATAACCCTGTTCATGTGCAGATGCATGGGCAGATGCACGTGCACGGGGGGTGTTCCTCCGGTTACAGCGTTGACGACCGCTTTACCGAAGCTCTTCCAGCGTGTGCCCCAGAGCTCGCAGGACATGCGAACGCCAGCCCCCGTCCATGATCTTCCGCGCCATCATCTGCGCCGGATCGTCCGGATCGAATCCCTCGTGTACTAGGAAGAGACGCGTACCGCGCCCTTCGTGTTCCAGCGTCCACGTGATGGTCCAGTCCGCGGGATTGGCCGGATCGGCATCGGTCCACCGGACGGACAGCGTCCGTTCGATGTCGTAGGCGAGAACCTGCACGTCGAGGGCGCCGGAGAACCGGGTGCCCGGACGCGGGACCGAGGTCATCCGGTACCGGTGACCGACCTCGAGCCGGAAGTTCTCCGCCCCGGGCATCTGCCACTGAACAAGGAGTTCCGGCTCGGTGAGGGCGCGCCACACCTTCGCCGGCGGGTGCGGGAGGAACTGGTCGACCCGGATGGTGGTGAGGTCGCCGGCCGCGGAAGCGTCTTCGGGCTGGATGTTCATGAAGGGTCATCGTCGGGCATGCGGTCGAGCAGTTCGCCGAGCCCCTTCAGGCGGTCGCGCCAGAACCGCTCGTACGGATGGAGCCAGTCCTGCACCTCGGCGAGCGGGGCCGCCTCCAGACGGTAGATGCGCTGCCGTCCGGAGCGGCGCTCGGAGACGAGGCCCGCGTCCCGGGGCCCCGGGTGGGGGTGGCCGGGAAAGGGGCGGCGGCGGGGGGAGAGGGCGGCCCCAACCCGGGCCGGGCGGGGGCCCCCCGCGCGCGCCCCGCGGCC
>NZ_JBHYKH010000237.1:0-13468 GCF_042741275.1 Streptomyces sp. NPDC058964 | reverse complement strand
GCGGCGTGGCAGGCGAGGTGCAGCACTCCCCCGCCGGCGCCCTCGCGCAGCCACTCCAGCACCTCGCCCGGCGTGCCCGCGCCGTCCGCCGGGCCGCTTCTGCGGCGGCCGAGGAAGCGGCCGTCCGGGTAGAAGACGCGCTGGACGGCGTCGGCCTCCTCGCCCGCGTAGTGGAGATCTCCGGTGGGGTTGCCGACCACGAGGGCCGCGCCGGTGTGACCGGTGGCGGGGCGGGCGGCCACCTGGCACAGCAGCCGTGCGGAGGCCGCGTACGAGATCTCGGCGGCCTGGAGGGCGTACTGGCGCCCGCGCGGCCCGCCCGCCTCCCACGCGGCGTGCCAGGGCACCAGGCCGAGCTTCCCCATCGGCACCAGGACGAGCCTGGGCAGCCGGCCCGGCGGCATCTCGATGGCCTCCAGGAGCGGGCGCACGGCCGCGTACCAGGCCCAGCCGCACAGCCGGTCGAGCTGCTTGCGCAGGGAGGGCGGTGCCGCGGCCACCCGGGAACCGGGGACGGGGCCGAGGTCGCGGGTGAGAGCGCCCGCGGGGGCGTACTCCTTCAGCGGCGCCGCGTCCTCCGACAGCGTCGGCAGGGGTACGGCGTGCACCGTGCCCCGGGAGGTGACGAGCAGCGCCGTTCCGGGGGTGTCGTCGGAGGACGGGACCAGGTAGACCAGGGCGTCCTTGGCGAGCGCCCGCAGGGCCTCGGCGATCTCGCCGGGGTCGGGCGGGTCGAGGAGCCGGGCCGCCAGGGGGGTGCCGGCCCCGGTGTCCTCGGTGAGGGCCGTGAGGACACGGCGGCGCAGGGTGCTGGGGACGGCGAGCGGAGCGCGTACGGCGGTCAGCGGGTCGGCCGCCCCCGCCCCGGCGCCCGCGCCGGTGGCCCGCCATTCGCCGGCGAGGTCGGCCCGGCCCGCCGAGGTGAGGAGCTCGGGCACGGTGGTGGAGGTCAGCGCCGCGTGCAGGACGAGGCCCCGGCAGGCGTCGAGGGCCCGGAGCGCCTCCTCGGGGCGGTCGTCCTTGAGGCACCAGCCGGCCACCTCCAGCGCCGACCTGGTGGCGTGCGCGGCGGCGAGGGCGGCATGGTCGGTGCCGGACTGGAGCAGCGCGGCCCAGGCGTGGCCGCGCAGGGACTGCAGGCCGAGCGTGCGGGCGGTGGCGCGGTCGCGGCGGTGGAGGTCGTCGCGGGTGCGGTGGGCGCGGGCGAGCGCGAGGCCGATCTCGGCGTACAGGCGGTGCTCCGGTCCGCCCGCCTCCGCGAACCCGCGCTCCAGGAGCTCGATGCCCCGGGCCAGCCGGTCGCGGCGGCGGACGCGGTCGAATTCGAGACCGGACAGGGCGCAGTGGGCGATGCCGAGGCAGTGGCCGTAGCGCAGACGGCTGTCGCTGCCCGGCTCGGAGAGGTCGTGGGCCTGCTGGAGCAGGCCGATCGCCTCGACGATGCCGGGTCCGTCCATCGCCGCTCCGGCCCGGGTGAAACGGGTGATGCCGGCGTCGCCGAGCACCCAGGCGTGATGGTCGCGGGGCAGTCTGCGGGCCTGGCGGCGCAGTTCGGCCGCGCCGGGGCGGCCGGGCAGGGGTGGCAGGGGCGGGGCGCCGAGGGTGCGGGCGAGGTTGTCGCGGGCGGCGCGCGCGTTCTCCAGGGCGGTGTAGATCTCGATGCGGGAGGGGTCCTCGTCGCTCATGGCGGCGTGACCCGCGGTGAGCTCGGTGATGTGCCGGTCGGCGGTGGCCAGGTCGCCGCGCTGGACGGCCGTGTGCGCGTCGAGGCCGGCCTGCTGGAGGTCCATCATGCGGCGCAGGTGCGCGGGCAGGGCGGGGTCGTCGCGCAGACGGCGCCAGGTCCGGGCGCCCGCCTCCATGTCGTCGGCGGCGCCTGCGGTCTGGCCGCGCTGGGTCTGTGCGATGAGCCGGGCCATGGCGAGCCCGTAGCCGCCGTTGCCGTGCGCCTCCGGGACACCGGCCTCCTCCGCCCGGTCGAAGTGGGCGAGCACCTCGTCCAGGCCCGCTCCGGAGCCCACGGTGGTCTCCTCGTGCAGCCGGGCCATTCCGGTGACGGCGTACGCCTGTCCGCGCCAGGCCGGGTCCCGCTCGGCCCGCTGGAGCACCGCCTCGGTCAGCTCGCGCCGGTGCTCGGCGGTGATGTAGGTGCCCTCGGGGTCGACGACGGTGAGGTTGCACAGCATCATCGCGGCGAGCTGTGCCCTGGCCGCGCTGCCCGGCTCGGCGGCGCGCAGATGGGCGAGGGCCTTCTCGAAGCCCTCGATACGGCGTCTGCGGCCGGTCACGTCCCGTTCCATGCCGCGCAGGAACTCCTCCTCGCCGAAGTCGAGGAAGGCCCGGCCCTCGCGCAGGTCGTCGAGCATCGTGCCGACGGTCCCGCGGAAGGCCTCGGCGTCGAGGCCTTCCGGAAGGCCGTCCTCGGTCTCGGTGAGGAGACCGTGCTCGGCGAGGGTGAAGCGGGCCCAGCCGTCCAGCATGCGGGCGGACTGCGTCAGTTCGTGGTTGTCGTGCTGTCCGTCGAGGAGCAGTCCGGCCGCCTCCAGGACGTCCTGGGCCCGGCGCGGGTCCGGGTCGTCCTGGTAGCGGGCCTGCTGGAACAGGGCCAGGAAGGTCGCGGCGGGCGCGATGTCGCCGTCGCGGTCCCGGTCCCACTCGGTCACCGCGCGCCGCAGCAGCGCGATGCCGTGGTCCCGGCCCGCCGCGTCGTCGCGCTCGGCGGCCCGCTCGTACAGCAGCCGTCCGAACGCGTCGAGGTACTGGGGCGGGAGCTGTTCCGCGGCTCCGGGGCGGTCGAGCAGCCGGCGCGCCTCGACCTCCGCGGCGAGGCCGTGGCCGAGGTCCTTCCAGGTGGACCAGATCATCGCTCGTACGAAGACGGCGTTGACCTCGGCCTCGAAGGCCCAGTGCGGCTCAGTTCCGCCGTCGCGGCGGGCCTCGGTGAGGGCTGTGTCGAAGGCGTCCCGGGCCGCCTCCAGTTCCTCCCGGTCGCCGGTCGCCCGGCCGTGCAGGAGCATGGCGAGGCCCATGCTGTAGCGGATGTGGGGACGGTCGACGGGTTCAGGGGTGTCGAGAACCCTCCGGTACTGCGCGGCGGACTCGGCGGCCGCCGCGATGTCGCCGTGGCGCATGGCCCGTTGCAGCCGCAGGAACCCCAGCGCCGCCCGCAGGTCGGCCTCCTCGCCACCGGGCTCGGCGTCGGCCAGGGCGTCCGTGTGCCGGCGCAGGGCCTCGTCGAGGGCGTTGGGGCCGGGGGCCGCGAGATACCGCGTCTTGGCGCAGACGGCGAGCAGATGCCGGCCCCACGCGCGCTCGCCGTCGAAGCCGGGGTCACCCGGAGGCAGCCCGTCCACCCCTTCCCGGAGCAGCTCCCATCCCTCGTCGAGGAGTCGGCGCTCGCCCGTCTCCTCGTACTGCACCGCGCGCAGATGCCCGAACCGGATCCGCCAGGCCGACCACCGGGGCTCGCGGCCCGGGTTGCGGAAGGCGTGCTCGAACGCCTCGACGGCCAGGGCGAGATCCTCGCCCCGGCCGTCGTCGTTGCGCGCGCGCAGCAGGTGGAGCCGGTGGCTCAGCTCACCCGCGTACCCGCACATGGCGGGCGTGTCCGGGTCACCGGAGGACAACTGGGCCAGCGCGTCGAGCACTTGGTCGCGCTCGGCGGCCAGCTCTTCGAGGAGGTCGTCGGTCACACGGCCCATACTGCCCGGACCACGCCCCTACACGAACACGCTCACCAGCCCCGCCACCGCAAAGCCCGCCACCGACAGCACCGACTCCAGCACCGTCCACGTCCGCAGCGTGTCCCGCTCGGTGATGCCGAAGTACTTGGCCACCATCCAGAAGCCCCCGTCGTTGACGTGCGAGGCGAAGATGGAACCCGCCGAGATGGCCATGATGACGAGGGCGACGAAGGCCTGGGAGTGGTCGCCCCCGGACAGGAGGGGCGCCACGATGCCCGCCGTGGTGACGATCGCGACCGTCGCCGAACCCTGTGCGACCCGCAGCACCACGGAGATCAGGTAGGAGAGGACCAGCACCGGCAGACCGACGTCGTGGAAGGTGTCGGAGAGTGCCTGGGCGACGCCACTCGCCTTCAGGACCGCGCCGAAGACACCGCCCGCGCCGACCACCAGCAGGATGTTGCCGACCGGCTTCAGGGAGGAGGTGGACACGGTTTCCAGGGACTTGCGGGACCAGCCGCGCCGGATGCCGAGCAGGTAGTAGGCGAGGAGCAGGGCGATGGTGAGGGCGACGAACGGGCTGCCGAAGAACTCGATCACCGAACGGCCGGTGGAGGGGTCGAGGGCGATCGAGGAGAAGGTCGCGGCGAGGATCAGGACGAGCGGCGTACCGATGATGGCGAGGACCGTGCCGAGCGGTACCGGCTTCTCCTGCGGCTCGACCCCCTGCGCACGCTGCTCGTCGAGCACGGCGAGCTTCGCCTCCGCGGCCGCCTCCACCATGTCCTGCGGTACGGCGACGAAGATCCGCCTGCCGATCCAGGCCGAGTAGGCCCAGGCGGCGAGCACGGCGGGGATGCCGCAGACGATGCCCATGAGGATGACCCAGCCGAGCTGGACGTGCAGGAGGCCGGCGGCGGCCACCGGGCCGGGGTGCGGCGGCAGGAAGGCGTGGGTCATGGACAGGCCCGCGAGCAGGGGCAGGCAGTAGAGCAGGATCGACTTGCCGGACCGCTTGGCGGCCGCGTAGACGATCGGCGCGAGGACGAAGATGCCGACGTCGAAGAAGACCGGGATGCCGAAGATCAGTCCGGTGAGGCCCATGGCGAGAGGAGCCCGCCGTTCGCCGAACAGTCCGAGCAGCCGGGTCGCCAACACCTCCGCCCCGCCGCTGACTTCGAGGATCGCGCCGAGCATCGTGCCCAGGCCGATGATGATCGCGACATGGCCGAGGATGCCGCCCATGCCGGTCTCGATGGTGGAGACGGCGTCGGAGCGCTGGACGGTGCCGAAGAGTTCGGTGACCGAGAGGCCGGACAGCAGGCCGACGGCTATGGAGACGGCGAGGAGGGCCACGAAGGGCTGGAGCCTCGCCTTGATGATCAGGAAGAGCAGGAGAGCTATGCCGATGGCGGCCACGGTGAGCAGTCCCGCGGTGCCGTCGACGAGGAGGAGCAGGCCTCCGGTGTGAGGTGGTGGGACGGGGGCTGTCGCGGCGAGCGAATGGGACATAGGGGGACCTCTTCGTAATTCCATACAGCTTTCGGGCAGGGGGGATCGCGGCACGGCGTCCCGGAGATGAGGAGCGCCGCGCCGTGAGGACTTGCTGGGTGGAGAGTTCGAGCGGGGGTCAGCCGAGTACGGCGAGCGCGTCGATCTCGATCAGGAGCCCGGCGGGCAGGCCGACGTAGACGGTCGTGCGGGCGGCGGGCGGAGCGGTGAGGTCCTGCTCCTCGAAGTACGCGTTGTAGATCCCGTTCATCTCGGCGAAGTGGTCCACGTCCGTCAGATAGACGCGGATCATCATCACGTCGTCCCAGCTCGCGCCGCCCTCCTCCAGGATCGCCTTGACGTTGGCGAGGGTCTGGAGGGTCTGCTCGCGCAGGGTGGGACCGGCGGGCGTGGGGGGCTTGCCCTCCTCGGCCGGCAGGAAGCCGACCTGGCCGGCGACCTGGAGGATGTTGCCCTTGCGGACGCCGTGCGAGAACTTCGCGGGCGGGGTGGTGTGGGTCTTCGGGGTGAGCGCGGTCTTCTCGGTCATGCCCTCTTCTCCGTCATGCGTGCTTTCTCCTCCGTCACAGGGGGGTGTCCTTCACCGGAGTCCTTCCGGAGTACTCGCCGCTGATCGCGTCCGCGGTACGGCGCACCAGCGGGAGCAGGGTGAGCAGTTCGTCGGCGGTGACGACGACGTTCGGCGCGGAGACCGACATCGCGGCGACCACCCGGCCGTCGGCCCCGCGGACGGGTGCCGCGACGCAGTTGATGGACTCCTCGTGGCCACCGAGGTCGGTGGCCCAGCCCTGTTCGCGCGCCTTCTCCAGCTCGCGCAGGAAGGCGGGCGCGTTGGGGGTGGAACGGGCCGTGTACATGGGGTAGTCGAGCTTCTCCGCGACGGCGCGGCGCTCGGGTTCGGGCAGATCGGCGAGGAGCAGCTTGGCGACGGCCGCGACGGTGATGGCGACGGGCTTGCCGATCCGCGAGTACATGCGCACGGGGTACCGGCTCTCCACCTTGTCGATGTAGAGGACCTCGCTCTCCTCGTACACCGCGAGGTGGACGGTGTGTCCGCACTGCTCGTTGAGGCGTACGAGGTGGGGGTGGGCGATCTCGCGGATGTCGAGGTTCTCCATCGCCTCCTGGGCGAGGGCGAAGAGGCGGGCGCCGAGCCGGTAGCGCTGGTCGGACTGGCGGTAGACGAGTCCGTGCTCGTGGAGGGTGCGCAGGAGCCGCAGGGCCGTGGACTTGTGGACGCCGAGCCGGTCGGCGACCTGGCCGAGGTCGGCGGGGCCCTCGGCGAGCAGCGGCAGGATGCTCAGGGCGCGGTCGACGGTCTGACTCATGGGGTGCCTACCTCCTCCGGGGCCTGGTCGGCCTGCGTCCAGCCGGGGCCCAGTCGAAGTCTCCCCCACGACTCCTCGTCCAGGGCGGCCAGCCGGTCGGCGTGGTCGCGGGAGGGAGGCGCGGCGAGGTCGCCGGGGACGGTGAGCGCGGCGGCGGCCATGAGGTGGCCGTGCCGGAGGCGGTCCCGTACGGGGAGGCCGCGCAGGGTCGCGGACAGGAAGCCGGCGGCGAAGGCGTCCCCCGCGCCGACGGCGGCCACGACGTCGACGCGGAGCGCGGGCACGAAGGCGGCGGTGTCCCCGGCGTAGACGGTGGCTCCGGCACCGCCCTGCTTGACGACCAGCACGCCGGGGCCGGGGAGCGCCTCGCGGACCGCGTCGGGGCCGGCCGGCCCCCACAGTTGCGCGGCTTCGTCCTCGCCGACGAACACGATGTCGGCCCGGCCCGCCAGTTCCAGGAGCACCCGCGCCCCGGCGTCGCCGCGCCACAGTCCCGGCCGGTGGTTGACGTCGAAGGAGACCAGCGGCCGGCCGGCCACGGGCGCGGTCAGCGCGCGCACCAGGTCCAGGCACTGGGTGGAGAGCGCGGCCGTGATGCCGGTCAGATGGAGCACGCGGGCCGCGCGCAGGGCCGCGAGGTCCACGTTCTGCGGCGCCATCGCCGAGGCCGCCGATCCGGCGCGGTAATAGGCCACTTCGTGGTCGTCGGCCGACCGGTCGCCGGCCGTGCGGAAGTAGATGCCGGTGGGCCGGGCGGGATCGCGCCGCACGGACGTCACGTCGACGCCGTACCCGCCGATCGTCTCGACGAGGTGGTCGCCGAAGCCGTCCGCCCCGACCCGGCTCACCCAGCGCGCGCGGTGCCCGGCGGCGGCCAGTACGCAGGCCACGTTGGACTCGGCCCCGCCGATGGCACGGTCGAAGGAGGGGACGTCGGCGAGGCGGCCCGGCCGGGTGGGCAGGAACGTGACCATGGACTCGCCGAGCGCGACGACGTCCACGACGTCGGGGGCATTGCACGGTCCGGCTGTGGTCACGATCGTCGTAGCTCCTTCTCGGCCCGGGACCGGCTCCGTTGACCGGCGGTGGCCGAGATGTTAGACAGCAGTAAGCGGCATACGCAATGGAGGTTGCACATAATGCAACGCAGCAGCTCAGGAGGGTCCATGGGTATGGAGGCGCTCGCCCGACTGGCCGACGAACGCGTCGACCACCGCTTCAAGGGGCTCCCGCCGGACGCCGACGGACTGACCGTCGGCGAGCTGGCCGCCCAGCGCCGCAACCTCTTCACCGGCGGCTTCCCGACCCCGGTGCTCGCCCTCTCCGCCGAGCGGCTGGAGCACAACCTGTCGCTCATGGAGGCGTACGCCGCCCGCCACGGCCTCGCCTTCGCCCCGCACGGCAAGACCTCCATGGCGCCGCAGCTCTTCCATCGCCAGATCGAGCACGGCGCCTGGGGCATCACGCTCGCCGTCCCGCACCAGGTGCGCGTGGCGCGCGCGTTCGGGATCGAGCGGGTGTTCCTCGCCAACGAGCTGGTGGACACGCCCGCGCTGCGCTGGATCGCCTCGGAACTCACCGCCGACCCGTCCTTCCGCTTCGTCTGCTACGTCGACTCGGTGCGCGGAGTGCGGCTGATGGACGCGGCGCTGCGCGGAGCCTCCCGCCCGCTGGACGTCGTCGTGGAGCTGGCCGCCGGCGAGGACGCGCGCACCGGCGTGCGTACGGAGGCGGAGTGCGCGGCGGTCGCGGAAGCGGTGGCGGCCGCACCGACGCTGCGGCTGGTCGGCGTGGCGGGATACGAGGGCGAGGTGCCGCGGGCCGATCCGGAGCGGGTGCAGGCGTGGCTGCGCCGGCTGACCGGCCTCGCCGTGGAACTCGACCGGGCCGGGCACTTCAAGGACGTCGAGGAGATCGTGGTGAGCGCGGGCGGCAGCGCCTGGTTCGACGCGGTCGCCGACGCCTTCGCCGAGCTCCCCGAACTCTCCCTGCCCGTACTGAAGCTGCTGCGCTCGGGCGCCTACGTCTCGCACGACGACGGGCACTACCGCAGGCTGACACCGTTCAACCGGGTCTCCGAAGAGGGCGCCCTGGAGCCCGCGTTCCGCCTGTGGGCGCAGGTCGTCTCCCGCCCGTCGCCGGAACAGGCCTTCGTCAACGCGGGCAAGCGCGACGCGGCCTACGACCTGGACCTCCCCTTCGCCCAGGTGGTGCGCCGGGACGGCGCGGAGCGCCCGGCCACCGGCGTGTCGGTGACCGCCCTGTCCGACCAGCACGCCTGGCTGCGCACCGGCCGGGAGGCGGACCTGGAGGTGGGCGACTGGGTGGGCCTCGGCCTGTCGCACCCGTGCACGTCCTTCGACAAGTGGCAGCTGATCCCGGTCGCCGAGGCGGACGGGACGGTCGTCGACTACATCCGCACGTTCTTCTAGGAGGTCAGCGGTCGTGGAACAGCTCGTCATCCGGGACGCGGACGTGGTGGACGGCAGCGGGGAGCCGTCGTACCGCGCCGACGTCGTGATCGACGGCGGCCGGATCGTCTCGATCGTCAAGGAGGCGGCGGCCGCGGGCTGCCAGCGCCCCAAGGCGATGCGCGAGCTGGACGCCGAGGGCCTGGTCCTCTCCCCCGGGTTCATCGACATGCACGCCCACAGCGACCTGGCCCTGCTGCGCGACCCGGACCACTCCGCCAAGGCGGCGCAGGGTGTGACGCTGGAGGTCCTCGGCCAGGACGGGCTGTCGTACGCGCCCGTCGACGACCCTACGCTCGAGGAGGTGCGCCGGGCGATCACCGGCTGGAACGGGTACGGCGACGACATCGACTTCGACTGGCGGTCGGTGGGCGAGTACCTGGACCGGCTCGACCGGGGCATCGCCGTCAACGCGGCCTACCTCGTCCCCCAGGGCACGGTCCGCGCGCTCGTCGTCGGCTGGGAGGACCGGGAGGCCACTCCCGGAGAGCTGGACCGGATGCGGCGGCTGGTCGCCGAGGGCATGGAACAGGGCGCGGTCGGCATGTCGTCCGGGCTCACCTACACGCCGGGCATGTACGCCAAGGACGCCGAACTCACCGAACTGTGCCGGGTGGTGGCGGAGTACGGCGGCTACTACTGCCCCCACCACCGCTCCTACGGGGCCGGGGCCCTGGCGGCGTACGGGGAGATGGTCGCGCTGACCCGCGAGGCCGGCTGCCCGCTGCACCTGGCCCACGCCACCATGAACTTCGGCGTCAACGAGGGCCGGGCCCCGGAACTCCTCGCCCTGCTCGACGACGCCCTCGCCGCCGGGGCCGACATCAGCCTCGACACGTACCCCTACACGCCCGGCTGCACGACGCTCGCCGCGCTGCTGCCCGGCTGGGCGAGCGAGGGCGGTCCGGAAGCGGTCCTCGGCCGGCTCGCGGACCCCGCGACCGCCGAGCGGATCCGGCACGACCTGGAGGTCGCCGGCTCGGACGGCTGTCACGGCGTGCCGGTGGAGTGGGACACGGTCGAGATCTCCGGCGTGAGCGACCCGGCCCTCGGGGAGTACGTCGGCCGTACGGTCCTGGAGTCGGCGCGGCTGCGTGACGAGGCCCCCTGGACGACCGCACGCAGGCTGCTGGTCGAGGACCGGCTGGGCGCGACGATCCTGCAGCACGTCGGCCACGAGGAGAACGTCCGGGCGATCATGCGGCACCGTGCCCACACCGGCGGCTCGGACGGCATCCTCCAGGGGGCCAAGCCGCATCCGCGGGCGTACGGCACCTTCCCGCACTATCTCGGCCGGTACGTGCGGGAGTCGGGCGTGCTGTCCCTGGAGGAGTGCGTCGCCCACCTCACCTCGCGGCCCGCGGCCCGGCTGCGTCTGCCGGACCGCGGGCTCGTCCGTGAGGGCCACCGCGCCGACCTGGTCCTGTTCGACCCGGAGACGGTCGCGGCGGGGTCCACCTTCGAACAGCCGCGCGCGCTGCCCGTCGGGATTCCGTACGTCCTCGTCGACGGCCGGTTCGTGATCGAGGACGGGCGCCGGACGGACGTGCTGGCGGGGCGGGCGGTCCGCAGGACTCCGGTGTGACCGCCCCCCCGGCCGGCGCTACGGCCTGGGCAGGGTGCAGCCGCTCGCGTTCAGGTCGAGCTTGTTGCCGGTGGTGAAGCAGGCCGGGATGAGGTAGGTCTCCTCGGCGTAGTTGATGCCGTAGCGGACGGTCACGTTGCCGTTGGCGTCGACCTCACAGGGATTGTTCTCGGTGCAGCGCTCGCCGTCCTCGTTGCCGGTGTTGTTGACGGCGACGACCTTGCCGGTGGCGTTGTCGACGACCGGGGAACCCGACGTGCCGCCGATGGTCTTGCAGGCGGAGGTGTAGCGCACCGAGTCCTTCCAGGTCCAGTCGCCCTCCTTGAGCCGGTAGACGAACCCGTCGATGCTGCAGGCGTAGGTCCGCTTCCAGTAGCCGGAGACGACGGTGATGGCGGTGCCGGCGGTCGGGTGCGTGTCCTGCACCGTCAGTGCGCTGATCCCGTACGTGCTCTTGATCTGCGCGTACGTGGTGGTCAGCTGATAGATCGTGACGTCCGTGTCGGTCATCGTCGAGTACACGACCTTGTTGGCGCGCAGCGTCCCGACCCGGGTGGCCGAGGCGTTGAGCAGGCCGAAGCTGCGGCTGGACGACTGGCCGACGATCACCTCGCCGGGCTCGGGGAAGCCGGTCTCCAGGCAGTGGCCGTTGGTCATCACCAGCGCCGGGTCGCTGTCCGCGGAGGCCGGAAAGCGGATGACGGAGCCGGAGCAGTTGCTGAGCGAGACGGTGCCTGCGAAGTTGACGGCCTTGAGCGTGGGTGTCGCGCTCTTCGTCTCCGCGGCCGGCTTCTGCGTCACGGTGGCGGCCGCCGCGGGCGCCATGCCCGCCCCGGTGATCACCAGGGCCGCGAGCGTGGCAAGGAGAGGCTTGTTCATGTGGGGGTCCCCTCTGCAGACGTGAGCGACCGGAGATCTTCCGGTCGCTTGTCTTGTCATGTGCATTGTGAGGGGAGCAGGGGGCGGCGGCAAGAAGTTGTATGCGGTCCGCACGGAGCGGACCGCATACTCAACTCATCCCAGAGCGCGCCTAGTTGTAATGCTTTCCGTGCCCCCGCCCGCGCCCGGGCCCACCACCTTGGTCACCCTGACCGGCGGTGCTCGCGGAGGCGGTCGCCGACGGGCTTCCGGTGGCGGACGGCGTCGGCGCCGTGGATGAAGGGCCACCACTCCCCCGGCCGGCCGCGGAGCCGCTCACCCGGGCCTTCGGCGTCGCGCTCACGGAGACGGCGGGAGCCGGCGCCGCGGCGTCCGGCGAGCCGGTGACGGAGGGCGCGGCGGACGACCGCGGGGCGGTGGGCCCCCCCGAGCCGTCCTCGGCGCTCGAACCGGTGCGCTCGCCCTTGCCCTGCGGCCCGCCCGACGAGGACCCCGAGAAGGCGGACACCCCCGCGATCACGGCGAGGGAGACGGCTCCCACGGCACCGGCGGCCAGCGCGATCCGCCGCGAGCGCGGCACGCTCCGCCTGCGCTGCGCGCGGCGCGCCGCGGCCCGTCCCGCCCCCTGGGCCGGGCCCGCCGCCACCGCGGGAAAGTCCTCCTCGCCCGCCACCCGGGGCAGCTCGCGGGTCTCGTCGTAGGCGTTCTGCCAGCCGTGCGCACTCGCCGGATCGGCGTACCCGTCGTAGGCAGGGGTCTCCGCGGGCTGCGGGTGGTAGACGTTCGGCGACCCTTCGGGACCGCCGTCCGCGGGGCCCGTCCCATGGACGCCGTGCGCCTCGGTCACGCCGTTCGCGGCATTGGCGCCGTACGCCCCGTTTCCCTGTTCCGATTGGCTGGACATGGCCGCGAATTCTAGGTACGGGAGGGGCTGCTGAGACAGCTACCGGCGATAACAGGCCAAAACGCTGTGTCTCACGTGGTGGAAAACACGACCCACAGGGCGTTACCGGGCCGTAAGCTCACGGACATGCAGGTGATCCAGTCGACGAAGCTCGCCAACGTCTGTTACGAGATCCGGGGCCCGGTTCTCGAGGAGGCTATGCGGCTGGAGGCGGCGGGCCACCGCATCCTCAAGCTGAACACCGGAAATCCGGCGGCGTTCGGCTTCGAGTGCCCGCCCGAGATCCTGGAGGACATCCTCCGCAACGTCTCCACGGCGCACGGCTACGGCGACGCGAAGGGCCTGCTGGCCGCGCGCCGGGCGGTCGTCATGCACAACCAGACCATCGGCATCGAGACGGACGTCGAGCACGTCTTCATCGGCAACGGCGTCTCCGAGCTGATCGTGATGGCGATGCAGGGCCTGCTGGACGACGGCGACGAGGTTCTCGTACCGGCGCCGGACTACCCCCTGTGGACGGCGGCGGTGTCGCTGTCCGGCGGCACGGCGGTCCACTACCGCTGCGACGAGCAGTCGGACTGGATGCCCGACCTCGCCGACATCGAGCGCAAGGTCACCGACCGCACCAAGGCCATCGTCATCATCAACCCGAACAACCCGACGGGCGCGGTCTACGACGAGGCGGTGCTCAAGGGCCTGACGGACATCGCCCGCCGCCACAACCTGCTGGTCTGCTCGGACGAGATCTACGACAAGATCCTCTACGACGACGCGACGCACACCCCGACCGCGGCCGTCGCCCCCGACCTGCTGACGCTCACCTTCAACGGCATGTCGAAGGCGTACCGGGTGGCCGGCTACCGGGTCGGCTGGATGTCCGTCTCCGGCCCCCGCGCGCACGCCGACTCCTACATCGAGGGCCTGACCATCCTCGCGAACATGCGCCTGTGCGCGAACATGCCGGGCCAGCACGGGGTCGTGGGCGCCCAGATCGGGCGCCCCACGAGCAAAGAACAGGTCCGGCCCGGCGGTCGGCCGGAGGAGCAAGGGGTCACCCCCCATGAGCAGGGGACGCACATACCGGGCGGGGGAGGCGGGCGGGCCAG
>NZ_JBHYKH010000236.1:0-13549 GCF_042741275.1 Streptomyces sp. NPDC058964 | reverse complement strand
GGGGGCCGGACCGGGGACCGCCGGTGCGGGCTCCGGGGGCCCCGGCAGGCCCCGCGGAGATCAGGCGCGGCGCCGGCACCGTCAGGCGTAGTCGCCGATCAGGGTCGCACCCGTCGCGTGCTCGCCCCGGTCCGTGATCTCGCCGGCGACCCATGCGTCGACCCCGCGGTCGGCCAGCGTCGCCAGGGCCACGTCCACCGACTCCTCGGGCAGGACGGCGATCATGCCGACGCCCATGTTGAGGGTCTTCTCCAGCTCCAGGCGCTCGACGTCGCCGGTCTTCCCGACGAGGTCGAAGATCGCGCCCGGGGTCCAGCTGGACCGGTCGACGACCGCGTGCAGCCCGTCCGGGATCACCCGGGCCAGGTTGGCGGCCAGGCCCCCACCAGTGACATGGCTGAAGGCGTGGACCTCGGCGGTGCGGATGAGGGCCAGGCAGTCCAGCGAGTAGATCTTCGTCGGCTCCAGCAGCTCCTCGCCGAGCGTCCGGCCGAACTCCTCGACCTGCGAGTCGAGCGACAGGCCGGCCTGGTTCAGCAGGACGTGACGGACCAGGGAGTACCCGTTCGAGTGAAGACCGGAGGACGCCATGGCGATCACCGCGTCACCCTTACGGATACGATCCGCGCCCAGCAGCCTGTCGGCCTCCACGACGCCCGTACCGGCGCCGGCGACGTCGAAGTCGTCCTCGCCCAGCAGACCCGGGTGTTCGGCCGTCTCGCCGCCCACCAGGGCACAGCCGGCCAGCACACAGCCCTCCGCGATGCCCTTCACGATGGCGGCCACGCGCTCGGGGTGGACCTTGCCGACGCAGATGTAGTCGGTCATGAACAGCGGCTCGGCACCGCACACCACGATGTCGTCCATGACCATGGCGACCAGGTCGTGGCCGATCGTGTCGTACACGCCGAGCCGGCGGGCGATGTCGACCTTCGTGCCCACGCCGTCCGTGGCGGAGGCGAGGAGCGGACGCTCGTAACGCTTGAGGGCGGAGGCGTCGAAGAGGCCGGCGAAGCCGCCGATGCCACCGAGGACCTCGGGGCGCCGGGTCTTCTTCACCCACTCCTTCATCAGCTCGACGGCGCGGTCGCCCGCTTCGATGTCGACGCCCGCGGCCGCGTAGCTGGCACCGGTGCCCGCGTGCGGAGCAGGCTGATCAAACTCAGCAGACATGGAGGTGAGAACTTTCGTGTCGTCCTGCAGGTGTCACGGGCGACGGATCGCGTCGGCCGCGGCCGTGGCTGCCGGGCCGGCTGCCAGCTCGGTCTCCAGGAGCTGCTTGCCGAGCAGCTCGGGGTCCGGGAGCTCCATCGGGTACTCGCCGTCGAAGCAGGCGCGGCACAGGTTCGGCTTGGCGATCGTGGTCGCCTCGATCATGCCGTCGATGGAGATGTACGCCAGGGAGTCGGCGCCGAGCGAGGTGCCGATCTCCTCGATGGTCATGCCGTTGGCGATGAGCTCGGCGCGGGTGGCGAAGTCGATGCCGAAGAAGCAGGGCCACTTCACGGGCGGCGAGGAGATCCGGATGTGGACCTCGGCCGCGCCCGCCTCACGGAGCATGCGCACCAGCGCGCGCTGCGTGTTGCCGCGCACGATCGAGTCGTCGACGACGACCAGGCGCTTGCCCTTGATGACTTCCTTGAGCGGGTTCAGCTTCAGGCGGATGCCGAGCTGCCGGATGGTCTGCGAGGGCTGGATGAAGGTCCGGCCGACGTACGCGTTCTTCACCAGACCGGCGCCGAACGGGATGCCGGAGGCCTCCGCGTAGCCGATCGCGGCCGGGGTGCCGGACTCCGGCGTCGCTATCACCAGGTCGGCCTCGACCGGCGCCTCCTTGGCGAGGCGGCGGCCCATCTCGACGCGGGAGAGGTAGACGTTCCGCCCGGCGATGTCGGTGTCGGGGCGGGCGAGGTACACGTACTCGAAGACACAGCCCTTGGGCTTCGCTTCCGCGAACCGGGAGGTGCGCAGACCGTTCTCGTCGATGGCGACGAACTCGCCCGGCTCGATCTCGCGGACGAAGCTGGCGCCCGTGATGTCGAGGGCAGCGGTCTCGGAGGCGACGACCCAGCCACGCTCGAGGCGGCCGAGGACCAGCGGGCGGATGCCCTGCGGGTCACGGGCGGCGTAGAGGGTGTGCTCGTCCATGAAGACGAGCGAGAAGGCTCCCTTGACCTGCGGGAGGATCGCGTGCGCGCCCTCCTCGATGGTCAGTGGCTTGCCGTCCTCGTCGACCTGGGCCGCCAGGAGCGCGGTGAGCAGGTCGGTGTCGTTGGTGGCCGCGACCCGGGCGGACCGGCCGTTGTTGTCCTTCGGGAGGTCGGCGACCATCTCGGCGAGCCGCGCCGTGTTGACCAGGTTGCCGTTGTGGCCGAGCGCGATGGAACCGTGCGCGGTGGCGCGGAACGTCGGCTGGGCGTTCTCCCACACGGACGCGCCGGTGGTCGAGTAGCGGGCGTGTCCGACCGCGATATGACCCTGGAGCGAACCGAGAGAGGTCTCGTCGAAGACCTGGGAGACCAGGCCCATGTCCTTGAAGACGAGGATCTGGGAGCCGTTGCTGACCGCGATTCCCGCGGATTCCTGACCCCGGTGCTGGAGGGCGTAGAGCCCGAAGTACGTGAGCTTTGCGACCTCTTCACCCGGAGCCCAGACACCGAAGACGCCGCAAGCGTCCTGGGGGCCTTTCTCGCCGGGAAGCAGATCGTGATTGAGTCGACCGTCACCACGTGGCACGGCACCGAGTGTAGGCGAGATCGACCACTGGTCCGAATTGGCTAATGCCCCGAAGATGCGTGTTCGTCATCGGTCACCTTGCGGCAACAGCGGTCACCGTCTCGCCGTTTTCGCTGGTCAGCGTGAGGGTGCGGTGCTCCACCCGGTAGGCGACGGTGCCGCCGAAGAGGCGCAGCAGGCTCTTTTCGGTGTGCATGAGTGAGGCGTCGCACATCATTCGGGTGATCCTGGCGGAGCCCAGGGTGATACGGGCGTCGCGGACCGTGGCCCGCGCGGTGACCTGATTGCAGCCCAGGCGGCCGGTGACCGTGCCGGCCCTCCGGTCGAAGGTGAGGTGGGCGTCGGCGCCCTTCGGCAGGGAGGCGGCGGTGCCGTCGGAGCCGAGTGCCGTGATGTTCCACCTGGTGCCCTGGAGCGGGGCGTCCGGCTCCTCGGTGAGGTGGACGGTGTCGCCGTCGCTCGTGGTGAGGGTCAGTTCGCCGCCCTTCACCTTGGTGGTGAGGGGGCCCGCGGCGAGGGTGCGGGCGAGGGTCCGTTCGAAGGCCATGGGCCTGCTCCCGCACGCCATCTCGGTCACGGCGGTGTCGCGGAGCCGGATGCGGTCGCCCTCGAAGGCGGCCCGTGCGCTGAAGTGGTTGCAGCCGTAGTTGCCCTCGGCCCGGCCGTCGTCGCCGATCTCGACGTGGGCACCGGGCGGCGCGCGGTGGTCCGCGCCGTCCACGGTGACGCTGTCGACGGTCCAGTGCACTCCTGTGACCGGTCGCTGCGCTCCGGCGGTCGCGCTGCCCGCGTGTTCGTTGCCGCAGGCCGCCGCGAGGGGGACGAGCACGACGGCGGCCGTGAGAGTCAGTCGCTGTTTGTGCCAGTACATGTCGATTCGACGGAGGACACCGGCCGATCGGTTCCCTTCACGTCATCGACTCACCCGCATCGGCTCACGCCATCAGCGGCAGCAGCCCGCCGAGGTCCGCCCGCTCCCCGCTCGCGCTGACCTTGGCCTCCCCGACCGCGTCCTGCCAGCCCAGCCGTCCGGTGGCGAGCCGGATCCAGGTGAGCGGGTCGGTCTCGACGACGTTCGGCGGGGTGCCGCGGGTGTGCCGGGGCCCCTCGACGCACTGCACGACGGCGTAGGGCGGGATGCGGACCTCCGTCGAGCCGCCGGGTGCCTTCACGGCGAGCGCGTCGGCGAGGAGCCGGGTGGCGGCGGCGAGGGCCTGACGGTCGTACGGCACCTCCAGGCCGGGCACGGCGGCGTTCAGGTCGTCGGTGTGGACGACGAGTTCGACGGTACGGGTGACGAGGTAGTCGTCGAGCGGCAGCGCGCCCGCGTTGGTCTCGAGGAGCCGGGTGCCGGGGTGCTCGTCGAGGAGCGGGCCCAGGCTCAGGTCGATCTCGGCGAGGTAGGCGTCGAGGTCGGGGTGGCGCTCGGCGAGCCGCCGGGTGAAGTCGGCGATGGCCGAGGAGCTGGCCGCGGTGGCGAAGGGCCAGTCGAGGAGCACGGCGTCCTGCTTCGCCGGCTCCGGACGTTCGAGGGCCCGGTGAACGGCGGTGACCGCCATCCCGATGTGCGCGACGAGGTCCCGTACCGTCCACTCGCCCAGCCGCGTGGGGAGTTCGAGCCGCTCCGGACCGAGGCCGCGGACAGCCTCCCGCACGTTCCCGAGCTGGGCGGACACCGCCCCGCGGATCTTGGCGGGGTCGTAGGTGCGGAAGCGTTTCCTGGCCGTGGGCATGATGGCGACCCTATGCCCTCACCGCGTAGTCCTTCAGGCCCTTTTCGACCAGCTCGAAGGCCCTGCGGACGCGTTCCGGACCGGCGTGGCCCTCGCGCCGCCTTCTCCACCACACTGCTGCTCGTCACCGAGTGGGGCGCCGAGCAGTACGCCTGGTCGTCCCCGCGGGTTCTCGGGCTCGCCCTGGCCTGCGCCGGTGCGCTCGGTCTGTTCCTGCGCCGCCGGTTCACCGCCGCCGAACCGATCCTGCCGCCCGCCATGTTCCGCGTCCCGGAACTCCGTCTGGGCTTCGCGATCCAGGGCCTGACGGGCGCGGCCATGGCCGGCGCCATGTACTACGTGCCGATCTACCTCCAGGTGGCCCGCGGCATCACCAGCTCCTCGGCCGGCCTGTTCCTCGTCCCCATGGCACTCGGCATCGCGGCCGTCGGCATCGTCGCCGGACGGCTCACCGAACGCGGCTGGTCCGAGCGGACCTTCGTGATCAGCGGCGCGGCCGTCACCCTGACGGCCTTCCTGCTCCTCGCCACCACCGAGAGCGACACCCCGCTGTGGTGGCTGCGCGCCGAACTGCTGCTCGTCGGCATCGGATTCGGCCAGCTCCTCGGCCGGCTGATCCAGGTGGTCCAGGACGCGGCGCCCCGCCATCAGCTGGGCGTCGCCACCACCGCCGTCCGCTTCTTCCAGACGCTCGGCACCGCCGTCGGCGCGGCACTCTTCGGCACCCTGCTCGGCCGGCTGTACGACGGCCCCGGCGACGTCGGCGCCCTTTCCTCACTGCGGGGCGCGGCGCACACGGCCGGCGCCGGGGCTCACGTCTCGGCGATGGACGCGGTGTACCTGTGTGGCACGGGTGTGATGGCGGTGTGCCTCCTGCTCGCCCCGTGCCTGCCGAAGTCCCGGCCCGCCCGCCCCGAGTCGGCGCGGGAGGCGGTGACGGCGTGACTCCGGGGACGCGCGCGCGAAGGCCCCGGCCGGAAGAGTTCCGGGCGGGGCCTTCGGTCCGCGTACGAAGAGTCAGGCGAGCAGCGCCGGGATCGTTCCCTCGTGCGCCTCGCGCAGCTCGACGAGGGAGAGCGCGAACTCGCCCTGGACGTCCACGGAGTCGCCGTCCACGACACCGATGCGGGTGGCCGGGAGACCGCGCGCACCGCACATGTCGTTGAAGCGGACCTCCTCCGAGCGCGGCACGGCGACGACGGCACGGCCCGCCGACTCGGAGAACAGGAAGGTGAACGCGTCGAGCCCGTCCGGCACGACCAGACGCGCGCCCTTTCCGCCGAGCAGCGCCGACTCCACGACGGCCTGGACCAGACCGCCGTCGGACAGGTCGTGGGCGGAGTCGATCATGCCGTCGCGGGAGGCGGAGATCAGGATCTCGCCGAGCAGGCGCTCGCGCTCCAGGTCGACCTTCGGGGGCAGGCCGCCGAGGTGGTCGTGGACCACCTGCGACCAGGCCGAGCCGCCGAACTCCTCACGGGTGTCGCCGAGGAGGTAGAGCAGCTGGCCCTCCTCCTGGAAGGCGACCGGCGTGCGGCGGGCGACGTCGTCGATGACGCCCAGCACCGCGACCACCGGGGTCGGGTGGATGGCGACCTCGCCCGTCTGGTTGTAGAGCGAGACGTTGCCGCCGGTCACCGGGGTGCCGAGCTGCTGGCAGGCGTCGGCCAGGCCGCGGATGGCCTCCGCGAACTGCCACATCACCGCCGGGTCCTCGGGCGAGCCGAAGTTCAGGCAGTCGGAGACGGCGAGCGGCTTGGCGCCGGTCGTCGCCACGTTCCGGTAGGCCTCGGCGAGGGCCAGCTGCGCGCCCGCGTACGGGTCGAGCTTGGCGTACCGGCCGTTGCCGTCCGTGGCGATGGCCACGCCGAGGCCGGTCTTCTCGTCGACCCGGATCATGCCGGAGTCCTCGGGCTGGGCGAGAACGGTGTTGCCCTGCACGAAGTGGTCGTACTGCGAGGTGATCCACTTCTTGGAGGCCTGGTTGGGGGACGAGACCAGCTTCAGGACCTGGTCCTTGAGCTCCGCCCTCGTCTGCGGCCGCGGCAGCTTGCCCGCGTCGTCGGCCTGGAGGGCGTCCTGCCAGTCGGGGCGGGCGTACGGGCGCTCGTAGACCGGGCCCTCGTGCGCGACCGTGCGCGGGTCGACGTCGACGATCTTGCCGCCGTGCCAGTAGATCTCCAGGCGGTCGCCGTCGGTGACCTCGCCGATCACGGTGGCGATGACGTCCCACTTGGCGCAGATCTCCAGGAACCGGTCGACCTTCTCCGGCTCCACGACCGCGCACATGCGCTCCTGCGACTCGCTCATGAGGATCTCCTCCGGCGAGAGCGTCGAGTCGCGCAGCGGTACGTCGTCCAGCGTCACGCGCATGCCGCCGGAGCCGTTGGAGGCGAGCTCGGAAGTGGCGCAGGACAGACCGGCGGCGCCGAGGTCCTGGATGCCGACGACCAGCTTCTCCTTGAAGGCCTCCAGGGTGCACTCGATGAGGAGCTTCTCCTGGAAGGGGTCGCCGACCTGGACCGCGGGGCGCTTGGAGGGCTTGGCGTCGTCGAAGGTCTCGGAGGCGAGGATCGAGGCGCCGCCGATGCCGTCACCGCCCGTGCGGGCACCGTAGAGGACGACCTTGTTGCCCGCGCCGGACGCCTTCGCGAGGTGGATGTCCTCGTGCCGCATCACGCCGATGGCACCGGCGTTGACCAGCGGGTTGCCCTGATAGCAGGCGTCGAAGACGACCTCGCCGCCGATGTTGGGCAGGCCCAGGCAGTTGCCGTAGCCGCCGATGCCGGCGACCACGCCCGGCAGGACGCGCTTGGTGTCGGGGTGGTCGGCCGCGCCGAACCGCAGCGGATCCACGACCGCCACCGGCCGGGCGCCCATCGCGATGATGTCGCGGACGATGCCGCCGACACCGGTGGCCGCGCCCTGGTAGGGCTCGACGTACGAGGGGTGGTTGTGCGACTCGACCTTGAAGGTCACCGCGTAGCCCTGGCCGACGTCGACCACGCCCGCGTTCTCGCCGATGCCGACGAGCAGGGCGTCCGACTGCGGGGCCTTCTCGCCGAACTGGCGCAGGTGGACCTTGGAGGACTTGTAGGAGCAGTGCTCGGACCACATGACCGAGTACATGGCGAGCTCGGCGCCGGTCGGGCGGCGGCCCAGGATCTCGACGATCCGCTCGTACTCGTCCTTCTTCAGACCGAGTTCGGCCCAGGGCAGCTCGACGTCGGGGGTCGCGGCCGCGTGCTCGACCGTGTCCAGAGGCGTCCGGCTCATGCGTTGACCAGCTTCTTGAGGATCGAGGTGAAGAACGGGAGGCCGTCGGTACGGCCCGTACCGATCAGCGGCTCGACGGCGTGCTCGGGGTGCGGCATGAGGCCGACGACGTTCCCGGCCTCGTTGGTGATGCCGGCGATGTCCCGCAGCGAGCCGTTCGGGTTGAAGTCCAGGTAACGGAAGGCGACCCGTCCCTCGGCCTCCAGCTTGTCGAGCGTGTACGCGTCGGCGACGTACCGGCCGTCCATGTTCTTCAGCGGAATGTGGATCTCCTGGCCCTCGCTGTAGTCGCCGGTCCAGGCGGTCCCCGCGTTCTCCACCCGCAGCTTCTGGTCGCGGCAGATGAAGTGGAGGTGGTTGTTGCCGAGCATCGCGCCCGGGAGGAGATGGGCCTCGGTGAGGACCTGGAAGCCGTTGCAGATACCGAGGACCGGAAGTCCGGCCTTCGCCTGCTCGATGACGGTCTCCATCACGGGCGAGAAGCGGGAGATCGCTCCGGCCCGCAGATAGTCGCCGTAGGAGAAACCGCCGGGCAGAACCACGGCATCGACCTGCTTGAGGTCCTTGTCCTTGTGCCAGAGGGCAACCGGTTCGGCGCCCGCGAGGCGGATCGCGCGCTGGGTGTCCCGGTCGTCGAGACTTCCGGGGAAAGTGACGACGCCAATACGAGCGGTCACTTCGCGGCCTCCGCGACTTCCTCCACCTTGACGGTGAAGTCCTCGATCACGGTGTTGGCGAGGAAGGATTCCGCAAGATCGTGGATGCGGGCGAGCGCGGCCTCGTCGACCGGCCCGTCAACTTCCAGTTCGAATCGCTTTCCCTGGCGTACGTCGGAGATGCCTTCGAAACCCAGTCGCGGCAGTGCGCGCTGCACCGCCTGGCCCTGGGGGTCGAGGATCTCCGGCTTGAGCATGACGTCGACTACGACGCGTGCCACTGGCACTCCCGGTGTGTGGTGCTGAGCAGGTTCCTTCAGACTACCCGCACAAAATTTCTACGCGAGTAGAGTTGTAGGAAACTACGTGACGGGCATCACGATCGGGTGTCGAACGGGTGCCTTCGCGAAAAAATCTGGGAAAGTTCGGCAGTCCAACCGTGGCAGCTATTGCGCCCGGACACGCGGGCGGATTTAGTCGGGCTTCACTTTGCAATGCCGGGCACTGTACAAATGAATTGGCAATAGCCGATACTTTGCCCAATAACAGGCGGACAGTCGACATCTCCACGACGTCATGGCACGTCATCGCGTAGGAGACGTCGCACGAAGGGACCGATATTCGTGGCGCAGAAGGTCGTGGTCACTCTCTTTGACGACATCGACGGCTCGGAAGCGGCGGAAACGATCGCCTTCGGACTCGACGGCAAGTCGTACGAGATCGACCTGAATCAAGCCAATGCCAAGAAACTGCGTAAGGCCCTTGAGCCGTACGTGGCGGCCGGCCGCAAGCGGGCGAAGTCGGGCAAGGCGTACCGCCAGACGGAGGTCGCCCCCGACCCGGCGGCCGTGCGGGCCTGGGCCCAGGCGAACAAGATGGACGTGCCGGCCCGCGGCCGGATCCCGAAGCGGGTGTACGAGGCGTTCGCCGCGGCGCAGTGAGCCGTACCCGGCCAGGAGGGGCCGACGGGCGCTCAGCCGCCCCTCGCGGCAACCGACTTGCGCGACACCCCGGGTGATCAGCTAAAGTCTGGAGCACGCCGAGGGGCGAGGCCGAAAGGCCCAGCTCACGGAACATGCGGGTGTAGTTCAGTAGCAGAACATCCCCCTTCCAGGGGGAAGGCGCAGTGTGCAATTCCTGTCACCCGCTCTGGCACCGCCGGTCTGACCACACATGGGGGTTCCCCATGCTCGAGCTTGTCGAGAGCTTGGGGAAGGATCAGGTAGGCTGGTGCTCGCACCGATCGGTGGGAGCCGGTCGGGAGCAGTGCGGACGTAGCTCAGTTGGTAGAGCGCAACCTAGCCAAGGTTGAGGTCGCGAGTTCGAGCCTCGTCGTCCGCTCCACGGAAACCCCGGTCATCACGACCGGGGTTTTTTCGTGCGCCTCCCGCGAGTGTCCGCCTGACATTTGTCATGCCGAGTGATGACACCGCGCACTGCTGCCCGGCCCGGTCCGCCGCGACGCTGAAGTCATGGACATCAACGAGCACGAGCACGTGATCGAGGTCACGGACCTCCGGCGTGTCTACGGGGGCGGGTTCGAGGCGGTGCGCGGACTCAGCTTTTCCGTGGCCCGTGGCGAGGTCTTCGCACTGCTGGGCACCAACGGCGCGGGCAAGACGTCGACGGTCGAGCTGCTGGAGGGACTCGCGGCACCGTCCGGCGGCCGGGTGCGGGTCTTCGGGCACGACCCCTGCCGGGAGCGGGCCGCCGTACGCCCGCGCACCGGCGTGATGCTCCAGGACGGCGGCTTCCCCTCGGAGCTGACCGTCGCCGAGACCGCCCGGATGTGGGCGGGGTGCACCAGCGGGGCCCGGCCCGAGGGGGAGGCACTGGCGCTGGTGGGGCTGGCCGGGAAGGCCCGTGTGCGGGTGAAGCAGTTGTCAGGGGGTGAGCGGCGGCGCCTGGATCTGGCACTCGCGCTGCTCGGCGAGCCCGAGGTGCTGTTCCTGGACGAGCCGACGACCGGGCTCGACGTCGAAGGGCGCCGTGAGACCTGGGAGTTGGTGCGCGCCCTGCGCGACACCGGCACCACCGTGCTGCTGACCACGCACTACCTGGAGGAGGCGGAGGGCCTCGCCGACCGGCTCGCGATCCTGCACGAGGGCCGCATCGCCGCCGCCGGGACGCCCGCAGAGGTGACCGCCGGCCGTCCCTCGCGGATCTCCTTCGAACTGCCCGACGGGTACTTCCTCGGGGACCTGCCGCCGCTCGCCGGGCTCGGGGTGTGCGATCACGAGGTCGCGGGGAGGGTCGTCCGGCTGCGGACCCGGGAGTTGCAGCGGACCGCCACCGCGCTGCTGGTGTGGGCCGGGCGGGCCGGGGTCGAGCTGCGCGGCCTCGACGTGCGGTCGGCCTCGCTGGAAGAGACCTTCCTGGGGATCGCGCGCGAGCAGGAGCCTGCGGCAGGAGCGGTGGCATGAGCACCCTCACCCGGATGCGCACCCCGGCGTTCGCCGCCACGGCCCGGCGGCTGCGCGCCCTCGCCCGGGCCGAACTCACCCTGCTCGGCCGCACCCGGAGCGCCGTCCTCACCGCGCTGCTCATGCCGCTCGCGCTGCCGTTCAGCGTGCGGCCGGCGGTCGGCCAGATTGACCTCAGGGCCGAGGGACTGACCGTCGGCACAGTGATGCTGACGGCCGCGGTCGGCTTCTCCTTCCTCTTCGCCGTGTACACCTCCCTGGTGGGCGCCTTCGTCGCCCGTCGCGAGGAACTGGTCCTCAAGCGGCTGCGCACCGGCGAACTCGGCGACCTGGAGATCCTCGTCGGCACGTCCCTGCCCGCGGTGTGCGTCGGGCTCGCCCAGGCGCTGGTGGTCTCCGTGGGCTGCGCGGTGCTCCTCGACGCGGGGGCTCCCCGGGCGCCGTACCTGACCGTCCTCGGGGCGCTGTCGGGCCTGGTGCTGTGCGCCGCGCTCGCCGCCCTCACCTCGGCCTTCACCAGGACCGTGGAGAGCGCCCAGGTCACCGCGCTGCCGTTGGTGCTCGTGTCGATGACCGGCTCGGGCATCGCGATCCCCACCGAGGTCCTGCCCGACCGGCTCGCCTCCGTCTGCGAACTCCTCCCGCTCTCGCCCGCCATCCGTCTGGTCCGCGCCGGCTGGACCGGCCACCTGAGCGCGTACGAGGCGCTGGGCGCCGTGGCGACCACGCTGGCCTGGACCGTTGTGGCGGTGTTTGCTGTACGGCGGTGGTTCCGGTGGGAACCCCGGCGCTGACGGGGGGTACGTGGGGATGAGCGGTACGCGCGGCTGGTGGCGGCGCAAGAGCACGCCCGCCAAGGTCGAGACGTACACCCGCTGGTCGTTCCACTCCTTCGCCGTGATCGAGGTCGCGGGGATCGGGCTGCCGGTGTTCGGGCAGGTGGGACCGGGACTCGCGGGCTGGATGCTGACCCTGGTGACCGGGCACGCGGCGCTGTGCGCCGTGACCGCGTCCCGGGCGCTCGACTGGACGCGCGGACGGTGCGATCAGCCGGAGCGGCTGCTGTGGACGCTCGGCGCGGCCACCTACGCGATCGCCGCCGCCGCGCTGGTGCTCCAGGAGTACGGCCCGAAGGGCGACGACGTCGACACGGCCGCGAGCATGGTCTTCGGGGGCGTACTGATCTTCGGCGCGGGCACCACGGCGCTCGGAGTCCGCGACCGACGACGGGTGTTCGCACTGGTGGCGGGCATCGTGGCCGGGTCGGGTGCGGTGTCCGTACTGCTGGGCGTCCCCGGGCCCGCCGCGCTGGTGACCACGATCACGGTCCTGGTGGGCGCCACGCCCCTCGCCGCCACATTCATGTTCTCCGTCTGGCTGCTCGACGCCGTCTACGAACTCGACGCGGCCCGCGAGACCCGGGCCCGGCTGGCCGTCGCCGAGGAGCGGCTGCGCTTCGGGCGCGACCTGCACGACGTACTGGGCCGGAACCTGGCCGTGATCGCGCTGAAGAGCGAGCTGGCCGTGCAGCTCGCCCGGCGCGGGCGGCCGGAGGCCGTGGAACAGATGGTCGAGGTGCAGCGCGTCGCGCAGGAGTCGCAGCGGGAGGTGCGGGACGTCGTACGGGGCTATCGGGAGGCCGACCTCGGAGTGGAACTCGCAGGTGCTCAGGGGGTGTTGGAGGCCGCCGGGATCGACTGCGAGGTGACCGGCGAGGCCGGGGCCGCCGTGCTCCCGGGCGAAGTGCAGTCCGCGCTCGGCTGGGTGGTGCGGGAGGCCACCACCAACGTGCTGCGGCACGGGGACGCCGGGCGGTGTGCCGTGAGTCTGCGGGTGCTGGAGGGACGTGTGGTGCTGACGGTGGAGAACAACGGAGCGTCCGGACCCCCCGAGGGGGGGGGGGGTTCCGGACTCGCGGGTCTGCGGGAGCGGCTGGCCGTGGTGGACGGGACCCTGAGCGCGGGAGCCGTCGCGGAGGACGGGTTCAGGCTGGTGGCCGAGGTGCCCTTGGCGGGTGTGAGTGGAGTCACGTCATGAGTTCCCCGGTACGGCTGTTGCTCGCCGACGACGAGCATCTGATCCGCGGGGCGCTGGCCGCGCTCCTCTCCCTGGAGGACGACCTCGTCGTGGTCGCCGAGGCCGCGACCGGGCCCGAGGCGCTCGCCATGGCACGGGCCCACGAACCCGATGTGGCCGTCCTGGATCTTCAGATGCCGGGCGCCGACGGTGTGAAGGTCGCCACATCCCTGCGAGCCGAACTGCCGGGCTGCCAGGTGCTGATCGTCACCGGTCACGGGCGGCCCGGCCATCTGAAACGGGCCCTTGCGGCGGGTGTGCGCGGGTTCGTCCCGAAGACGGTCAGTGCGCAGCGACTCGCGGAGATCATCCGTACCGTGCACGCCGGAAACCGTTACGTCGACCCGGAGTTGGCCGCCGACGCGATCTCCGCCGGGGACTCGCCGCTGACCGCTCGCGAGGCCGAGGTCCTGGAGCTGGCCGCGGACGGGGCGCCGGTCTCGGAGATCGCCGAGCGGGCCGCGCTGTCGCCGGGGACCGTGCGGAACTACCTCTCGTCGGCCGTGACGAAGCTCGGGGCGGAGAACCGGCATGCGGCGGTGCGTCTCGCCCGGGAGCGAGGTTGGGTATAGTTGGCCTCGCGCCACGGCGCATGCGGACGTAGCTCAGTTGGTAGAGCGCAACCTTGCCAAGGTTGAGGTCGCGAGTT
>NZ_JBHYKH010000235.1:5322-13581 GCF_042741275.1 Streptomyces sp. NPDC058964 | reverse complement strand
CCCGTACTGCCTGGAGATCGTCGTCTACGACGAACGGGCTCTGTACGTCCGCAACGAGAAGCTGCAGTACGAGCGCCTCGACATCGCCGGCCACCCCCATCCGCGGCGCCGTGCCGACGTGCTGCGCGGGGCCTTCCAGCTGTGCGGAAACACCGAAGGCGTCACCCACCACTACATCCCGGTTCCGTACCTGACCCACGGCCGCCCCCTGACCATCGCGATGGTCGGAACGTCGGGCACCGGCAAGAGCCATCTCCTCACCCAGATGGTCGCCGAGATCACCGACGGCGGCCTCGAACCCTACGGGGTGACATGGCAGTCCGTGAACCCGACCGATCACTCGGTGTTCATCAAGGAACGGGTCGCGCTGCTGCGGGCGGGCGAGCAGCTGGAAGCCACCGCGCAGACCCCGTTCGCCGAATTCGTCGAGGCGCTCCTGCTCACCGGGGCGGACGGCCAGGTCAGACCGGTGGCGTTCTTCGACCTCGGCGGTGAGGACCTGGTCCGTACCGACACGCTGCTGCGCTTCCTCCTGGGCGTCGACGCCCTCGTCTTCGTCGTGGATCCGTTGCTGGCCTGCGACCTGCCGCAACTCGACGAGGCGCGCGAGCAGTACGGCCTGAACGTCGGCAAGAGCGACCCCGCCTTCGAGACCGTCCTGGACCGGCTGCCGCGCCAAGGCGGCTACCTGGACGTGGCCACGGCCCTGGTGGTGGGCAAGGCGGACCTGCTGCGTTTCGAGCCCCCGGTCGACCGCTGGCTCAGCCGGCCGTCCACGGACCCGCTCGACCCGCGGCGACTGCGTGAGGAGAGCCGCGACGTGTACGCCTTCCTGCGCCACCACGCCGGGCCCGCCTGGCTGCGTCCGTTCGACAGCACGCTGCGCTGCACCCTGCACTTCGCCTCGGCTACGGGGGGCCAGCCGACGCACGGCCGCTTCCCCCACGGGGTGCGGTCGCGGCGCGTCCTGGGCCCGCTGCTGTCGATCCTCGCCATGTGCGGGCTGCTGGGCGAGGGCGCGCATCACCGGCCCTCCCGCGGGGGGATGTGAGCTGACATGGACCAGCGTCGCGAGGAGTTGCCCGACCAGATCGTCTTCCGCTGGGCGGGCAACCGCGGCAGGGACGGGACGGGCGTCACCGCCGTCGCCTACTCGTGCGGCAAGGAGCGTGCCGAGGAACTGCGGGACGAACTGGCCACCTTGCTGGTGGTGGAAGGGAGCGACTGGCCGAGCCAGGTCCGCCACATCCGTGAGAAGACCGGCGAAGTCGTCGTCATCAACCGCAGACGTGGATCCGACGCCCACGGCAGGGGCAGTACCGAGTCACACGCGCTCATTGGAAGCGCGGGCCTCCTGAAAGCCAGGCTCTGCCTGACGCTCAGCGGGCTTGCGGTGCCCGTTCCCATGGGCGGCCTGTTCGAGTCGGACTCCCGCAGGCTGCGGCGTGCGACGCACACTGAGTTGAGGGAAGCGGCGGACCGGGAGTGGGCGCGGTTCGCGGCCCGGGTGGCGGCAGTGCGCGCGCCGCTCTCGGTGGTGGCGGCCCAACTGCTGCGCACCCCCGACCATCTGATGTCGGTCCGCGTCCCGGAGTTCTCCGCCGCCGGAACGAACGACACACCGCTGCTGATCTGGGGGCTGTGCGGCATCTTCGGCGACTGGCTCGGGCAGGACTTCTGGACCTATGCGACGTACGACACCTCCGACAGCCACGGGCTGCGCGTGGTGGGCGTTCCGGACTGGCGGAGGTCGGCGACCGGGGACGCACGAGTGGAGCGCATCGCGCTTCGCAGCGCACCGGAGGACGAGGCACAGCAGATCGCCGCGGAGCTCGTGCGGCGCTTCCTGGCCGAGCCGAACAAAGCGGGAGAGGTCCGTAGGGTGCTCGGCCGGTGTCCTCGCGCGGCCGAGCTGCCCCTGCCACAACGGCTGCACACGCTGCGGCAACTTCTGGAGGCGACTCTCCTTCCCGCGGCGGAGCCGATGGGCCCGGCAGCGGTTCGGCCGGTACCAGCCGTGGATCCGACCCCGGGCAATTCGCTGCTCGGCGGTGCCGGTGAGCCGGAGCCGGACGGCGGCCCCGGACGCGGGCAGGAGGAACCGGGCACGGACCGGCTTCGCGCTCACCCGGCCGGCCCGTCCCCGGCGAGCACCACCGGCGTCCCCGTGCACGAACCACCGTCGTCGTCGCCCGCCCAGGCCCCGGCGCAGAGCACCGACGACGAGCGTGCCGTGCGGGGCGGCTCGGCCGAACAGCACTCGGTACCCCGGTCGGCCCCTGCCCCGATGGCGCCTTCCCCCACGGCCTTCATCGCCCCCGACGGGACGGAGCCCGCCTCGGGAGCACCACCGGCACCGCCGTCGTCTCTCCGGCCACAGCCTGAAAACCACTTCCAGCATCCGCAGCACCGGACACCGTGGACGACCTCCTGGCAGCAGTCGGGCCACCGGGCGCAGTGGCCCCTGGTGCCGCCGATCCGACACGCCACTGCGCGATCCCACCCCCGGGATCACTTCTTGCCGCAGCATCGGCCTCAGGGGGGCGACGGCTTCCCGGACCGTGGCCCGTACCGGCAGGCCGGACCTGGCCGGCCCCTGCCACCTCCGCTCACCCGAGGCCGCAGCCTGCTCCGCCGCCTGACCCTCGCACGACGGAGGCACAACCGGCAGACGAACGGAAACGACCTCAGCAGGCTGCCCGACGAGGTACTGCTCAGCAAGTTGCGTGCGAAGGGCATCACGCGACAGGGTGTCGAGCGCATCCTCGACGCGCTGGCCGACCGGACTCCGTGGCGCACCCGGCGAGAAGCGATCCTCGTATGCCGCGGAGTGCTGAAAGCACGGCTCTACCTCCAGCGCGGCCAGGATCCACGGCACGGCGAGACGGACGGGCAGGGCGAATGGCATCCGGCCGAGACCGCGGTGTGGCTCTTCCACTGGGCCGTATCGCCGTACACCGGGCATCGGCGTGTCGGGGACGACGTGAGGGCGCTGTTCCGCGACATCCGCAAGCGGGCCGACCCCATGGAGCACCGCTTCCTGGAACTGCTCGTCCGCGACAGCGACTACGGCGTCCCGGACCTGCCGTCCCAGGCATGGCTCGAACTGGTCCACCACCTGAGAAACGAGCCCGGAGCACCGGCGCGGGAGACACGTGACGAACCGCCCGCCCGCCCCCTCGACCGTCACGCGGCACCGGCGGCGGCCCACCGGGCGGAACCGCCACCGGACGACAGGTGGCGGATCGGGTTCGCCGTCATGAGCTGTGTCGCCGTCCTGTTGTTCCTCCTGCTCATCGCGTGACGACGCCGATTCACCCCAGGCGCGGGAGCGACCGACCTGTCGGGCGGCTCCCGCGCCGTGCGACGACCGGCTGGAACAGCGGATTCCTAGAGGGCGGCAGGACTTTCGCCCGCAGCTGGTCCGGATCTTGGTTCCATGGACGGCGACAACGCCGGCCGACCCCGACGGGCGCTGCAGGACTCGTCCCAGCGGAAATGGTGTCCGTCCTCGGCCACGGTCTGAACGCGTACACCACCGAGCTGTCGGCCTCCCGGCCGACAGCTCGATCTCGTCCGTCCTGATCGTCGTGCTCTTCGGCGTGGGCGCCGACTACTTCTTCCTTTCCTGATGTTTCGCCAACGCGAACGGGTGCGGGTCGGCGAACCCAAGCAGGCCATGGCCGACGCGGTCGGCCGGGCGGGCGAGGCGATCGCCTTTGCCGCCGGGGCGGCCCGCATCGCCCTCTTCCCCGGCGTTCTCCACGCCGGGCCTTCTCGAGCAGAAGGGACCGGCGCTCGCCATCGCCGCCGCCCTGGTCGCGGACCCGACCCGGATCACGGCCGCGGTGTCGCTCACCGGACCGAAGGTCTTCCGGCCCTCCAAGTCCTGGCAGACCGCCACCGGCTCACCGTGCGCCCGGTCAGGAGACCAGCGGCTGCCAGGTGGCGGCCGAGACGACGCCGTCGGCGGTGAGGCCGTGGGCGTTCTGGAAGGCGCGCACGGCGCCCGCGGTGGCGGGACCGAGCCGGCCGTCCACCGTGAGGCCCGCGCCCTGCGCATTGAGCAGGTACTGCGCGCCGGAGACCTGGAAGCCGCTCTGCCCCTGCCGCACGGTGGGCCAGCCCTGGCCGGACGCGAGGTCACCCGCGGCGAACGCCCGCAGGTCCGCGAGGCTTCCGGCGAACACGTTCTGATCACCGGGGTAGGTACCGGCATCGGCGTACTGCCAGATGGTGTAGTTGCTCCAGCCGCCCGGCAGGGGCCCGACGCTGGAGGCGTAGTGCGCGGTCCACAGCGGGTCGGTGGAGGCGAATCCCGTGAAGTCGCCCGTGCACTCGGTCCACCATGTGCGGCCCGCGTAGATCATCGGGTAACGGCCGGTCCGGGCCCGGTACTCGTCGCGGAACTGTGCGACCCAGGTGACCATCGCGCTCTGGCTGAGGCCGTAGCAGGTGGTCCCGTAGGGGTTGTACTCGATGTCGAGCACGCCGGGCAGCGTCCTGCCGTCGTCGCTCCAGCCCCCGCCGTGGCTCAGGAAGTAGTCGGCCTGGGTGGTGCCGTCGGACCTGTCGGGCAGGGCGAAGTGGTAGGCGCCGTGCAACAGCCCGGCGGCGGCCGAGCCGTTGTACTGCTGATCGAAGGTATCGCTGACGTAGCCGACGCCCTCGGTCGCCTTCACATAGGCGAACTCTGCCCCGTCGGCAGCCACCGACGACCAGTCCACGGGTCCTTCCCACGCGCTCACGTCGAGTCCGGGGACACCCTGCGGTGTGGCCGCCTGCGCCGCGAACGCCGAGGCGGTCCCGTGCATTGCGGAACCGATGTGGTCGGCCGCGTAGTGAGCGTCCGCGGCGGGGGCGGTCGGCCGCGCCTGCGCAGGCTGCGCCACGCCGAGCAGTGCCGCCGCCGCGCCGGCGGCGACGGCCCAGCGCAGGGGTCGTCCACCCCGACGGCAGGAACGTGATGTTTTCGCTCTGTTCATGACAATCGTCTCCGGCGGGTCGGTGATGCGCAACGCGGGTGGCGACGCGCCGGCGGGAGCGGCCACGTCAGGCCGCGACGGACGGGCGGGAGTGCAACGACCGTGCCACTAGGCACAGTTGACGGCAGTTCTTATCACAGGCTCAGTGGCTCAGTCACTGACCCACCTCTTGTACTGGCCGGTCGGTGTGCCCCATCCTCGGTACGCCGCTCGCCCCGCACAGCGCGCCGCGACGGCAGCCAGTCCTGAGTGACACTCACCCTGCTCCGCTTACGGGAGGCCCCGTGTTTGCCCTGCGCCTTCGTGTCTCCGCAGCCGGCTGCGCGCTGGTTCTGGGAGCGTCCGCGGCGCTGCTCGCGACCAGCACCGCCGTTGCAGCACCGTCGAAGCCGGTCGTCCGCGAGAGCCCGGTCCGGCATGCGCCCCGTACCGCAGGGGCCGCAGACGCGTCCGTGGATCCGTTCGTCGAGCCGGGGTTCGCCGCCGGCTGCGCCTGGCACGAGTTCGGGGAGGGGGAGCAGCCGCCGTGGTGGCTGACGTTCGCCGACCCGCTGTGCGTGGAGTACAGCAAGCGGGACATCACCATCGACGACGGAGGGGCCCTGCGGTTCCTGGTGGCCGAACCCTCCCGGTTCGCCATCGCCATGGTGACCTGCCGCTACTACCAGAAGGACCACTGGAGCGTGCAGTCCACTCACGGCGCGACGCCATGGGTGACGTGGGACGGTCAGTACTGGTGGGACAAGACCGCGAGACGGGCCGGAGCCCGCCTGACCAACTTCCGCATCGACGGCCGCACCGTGGGCATCGGAGACGCGGTCGCCGCTCTTGAACCGGTCTTCCCCGACGTCGCCCGCGCGTTGAGCGACTACGGTCAGGCCGCGGGTGAGACCGGACTGACCGTGTCCCTGCCCTACGACCTGCGCTGCGCACTGGCCGGGTGAGTCACCATGACCGGACCCGACCGGAGATCCATCCTCAAGGCACTGGTCACCACGCTCGCAGGACTGTCCGTCGGCGGTTTGGAGACACCTGCGGCCGCCGCGGTCGACGCGTCCGACGCGTCCGAGAGCTGGACGACACAGACGCTCGAGGCGTTCGCCGACACCCTGATCCCGGGCCAGCGCCGCTTTCCCGGTGACGTGGCGGTCGCCGGGGCGGTCGCCGGCCCCGGTGCGGTACAGGCCGGAGCCGTCGGCCTCCTCCACTCGCCCGAACTGCCGGTGGCGCCGCTGCTGCCAGCGATCGCGGCGCTGCTGGACGCCCGCGCCGTCGCCTATGCCGCCCTCCGGCTGATCTGGCTGCCCCCGACGCTCCCGCCCTTCGTGGGCCTGCCCTTCTCCGACCGCACCGCCCTGGTCGGCGGCCTGTTCGACCCCGACGACCCGGACCGGCCGATCTGGCAGGTGCTGAGCCTGCTGGTGGGGCTGGCGTTCGACACCGCCGGACAGCAGGACACCGTCGAGGCCCTCGGCCAGGGCCATCCCGGACTGACATGGCTGCACTTCCCCGAGCCGGACCCGGACGGCATGTGGCGCTTCCCCGATTTCTCCTACGGCCGCCAGCTCGCGGCACTCCATCCGAACACGACCGCTTCGGGGAGCCCGGCATGACGGCGCAGACCACGGACGTCCTGGTGATCGGCAGTGGCTTCGGCGGCGCGATCCCGGCCTACTACCTCGCGGCGGGCGGAGCCCGCGTCACCGTTCTGGAGCGCGGCCCCCGTGCGGCCGCCGCCGACTTCACCCACTCGATGCGCCTGGGCACATACAACAAGATCGTGGACGTGATCCGCGGCGACGGAGTCGCGGTGGTCGCCGGCAACTGCGTCGGCGGCGGGAGCGTCGTCTACTTCGCCGCCTCACTGCGCGCACCGTCCTTCGTCTTCGAGCGCCACGGCAGCCTCGGCCGCCGGCTGTGGCCGGCCGCCCTGACCCGGGCCGCCCTCGACCCCTGGTACGACCGGGTCGAGGAGGCGCTGCCGGTCACCCGGACCGACTGGCCGGACGTGTCCTACGCGGGCGGGGTCCTGGCCGCCGCCTGCGGGCGGGCCGGACACACCTGCAATCCCGTGCCGGTCGCGGTCGACACCACCGCCTGCACCAACTGCAACTGGATGCTCTCCGGCTGCCGCTTCGACGCCAAACGCTCCCTGCTGCTCAACTACCTGCCGGCGGCGGAGGCCCACGGCGCTGACATCCGCCCGCTGCACGAGGTGCAGACCGTCACCCCGTCGCCGCTGTCCGGCTATCGCTACGCCGTCGGCTACACCGTCCTGGACCCCGGCGACTACAGCTGCACCGCGCAGGCCGGGGTGATCCACGCCAAGGTCGTCGTCCTCGCCGCCGGGGCCGTGGGCACGCCCGTGATCCTCCAGCGCTCCGCTCTCCTCCTCGGGGGCATCCCGGACGCGGTGGGGCGCTACTTCTCCGGCAACGGCGACCGCGTCAGTGTCGCCGACATCGTCGAGGACAAGGCGCGCTCACTGCTGGGGCTGTCACGTCCCGACGGTTCTGCCTACCGTGGGCTGCCCGTGGGCCGGCCCATCACCGCCGCCACCTACGACCACCTGGACCCGGCCGCCCCGGAGTACAGCCGCTTCACCCTCCAGCAGATCTACTTCCCCCCGCTGACCAATGTGCTGGCCCAGACCGCCGGGTCGCCCGCCTGGTTCGGCATCGAGAAGCGGAACATGCGGGCCCGGTGGCGCTCCTGGCTCACCCTGCTGGCCATGACCGAGGACGACAACGAAGGCACCTTCGGAGTCGTCCCGCTCACCGGCAGCTTCACCCGGCTGGCGCCAGGGCTCGGACAGGGCACGATGACCTACCACCCCACCTCCCGTACCCGCCGGGCATGGGACCGGGCCGACACCGCGCTGCGGGAAATCCTGGAGAAGGACGGCCTCTCACGGGTCCGCCCGTGGAGCGAGGACGTAGCCGGCACCGTCACGGCCCATCCGCTCGGCTCGGCGCGGATCGGCGACGATCCCGCCACCAGCGCGCTCACCGACGGCCATGAACTACGCGGCCACAGCGGACTGTTCGTCACCGACGGCGCAGCCGTCCCCACCTCCCTCACCGTCAATCCCTCACTGACCATCGCGGCCCTCGCCGAACGCGCCGTCGCCACGATCGCCACCCGTGCCGCCGACGCCGGGGTCGCGCTCCGCCGCGACGTTCCGCTGCCCGGCCGCTGACGGGCCGGTGGAACGAGGCGGAACGGAATGGAACGCCGCAAGTCGATTCGCTGTCTCTTATAAACATATACCAAC
>NZ_JBHYKH010000235.1:0-5312 GCF_042741275.1 Streptomyces sp. NPDC058964 | reverse complement strand
AACGGAATGGAACGCCGCAAGAGGAGACGAGTTCGACCTTTCCTGGGAGACATGGCGTGGGTATCTCGCGAAGAAGGTTACTGACGACGACCGGAGTGGGCGTGGTGGCGGCAGCCATCGACGCGGGCGGTTTCCGCGCCGGCGCCGAAGCGGCAACCTCGATGGACGCCGGCAGGACGGCCGGTACGGCGGCTGCCTCCACATCGGACGTGCCGATGGTCACCACGTGGGACCAGACGGTGCAGCGGGCGAGCTACGCCCAGGGTGCGGGCTACCAGCGGCTCGTCGCCGGGCCGGGCGAGCCGCACACCATCCGTACCGACCTCTGGTCCCACTTCGGCCCTCCGACGATGGCGCTGGCGGCGTTCGCGCAGATGACCGACCTGCACATCGTGGACGACCAGTCGCCGGCCCGCCTCGAATTCATGGACCGCTACGCCGACGCCGGCGCCCCGCACTACGCCTCGTATCCCACCGACTCGGCCTATCGGGGCCACGAGTTCCTGTCGACACAGGTGGTCGACGCGATGTGCCAGGCCATCGCCGGGATCGGCAAGGGCCCGCGGAGCAGGATGCCGCTGCAGTTCACCATCGTCACCGGCGACGCGGTCGACAACTGCCAGCACAACGAGAACCGCTGGTACATAGACCTGCTCGACGGCGGCCAGACCATCCTCCCGGACTCCGGCGGCATCGGCCTGGACCAGAGCTTCTCCGGTGGCGCCCTGACCGACGGCGGCACCGGGGACAACCACTACTACTACCCGTCGGTACCCCCGCAGCGGGTGCCGGGCAACCGTTACACCGGCACCTCCGGCCTCGGATTCCCCTATGTTCCCGGGCTGCTGGACGCGAGCGGCGTGGTGGGCGCGGCCCGCCGGCCGTTCGTCTCCCACGGCCTGGGCATGCCCTGGTACGCGGCGTACGGCAACCACGACGGACTGTGGCAGGGCAACGAGCCCATCGACAACAACCTCGTCGACGTGCGGGGCATGACGCTCGGCTCGTCCAAGACCACCGGCACCTCCGCCGACCTGCCGGACAACTACAGCGACCTCGGCACCTTCGGCAAGCTGATGGTCGCCTGGGACCTGGAGGGGACCCGGGTCGTCGCGGACCCCAGCCGGCGGTTGCTCACACGCAAGGCATTCATCCAGGACCACTTCAACACCGCCGGCCTGCCGGTCGGTCACGGATTCCAGGGCGTCGGGACCGACAAGGCCTATTACGCGATTCCCTCCGGCTCAGGCGACCTGATCCGGTACCTCACCCTCGACTCCACCAACACCAACACCGACGGCTTCGGCTCCGGCGCCGCGGGCGGCTCGATCGACACCGACCAGCTCAACTGGCTGGAACAGCAGCTCAGGGCCAACAGTTCGCGCTACATCAACACCAACAACCACGTAGTCACGCAGAGTGGTGTGCAGGACAAGATGTACGTCATCTTCTGCCACCACACGCTCAACACGATGGACAACCTCGACGACGGCATCCTCGGTGGCATCTTCGGGGACCGGCACACCGGCGACGAACTCAAGGCGCTGCTGCTGCGCTACCCGAACGTGATCGCCATGGTCAACGGTCACACACACGCCAACAAGATCATCCCTCATCCGGCACCGGCCTCCAGCCCGATCTCCGGCGGCTTCTGGGAGATCTCCACGGCCTCGCACATCGACTGGCCGATCCAGAGCCGCATCATCGAGATCACGGCGAGCCCCGACGCGCAGAACGCGGGGGAGTCCGGCTCCTCCGCCGGGCCCGCCACCATCTCGATCTTCACCACCATGGTCGACCCCGTCGCGCCCCTCTCCTTCGGGGGTGACACCAGCACACCCGCGCAACTGGCCTCCCTGGCGCGGGAGCTGGCCACCAACGACCCGCAGGAAGTGGATCGTGGCATCACCCGTCGCATGGGCGGCAACCAGGACCGCAACACGCAACTGCTCCTGGCGGCCCCCTTCCCGCTGCACGCTCCGCACCCGCTCGGTTCCCCGATCGCCGTGGCCCGCAACGAGGACGGACGGCTGGAGCTGTTCGGCACGGACGCGCAGGGCAACCTGTGGAACACCAGCCAGCGGACCGCCGGCGGCGACCTGCAGACCTGGACGAAGCTCGCCGACGGACCGGGGTGGCAGTCCGTCACCGCCGGCAGCCACCGGGACGGCCGGGTCGAGGTGTTCGCCCTCGACGGGAACGGCTTCGTCACCCGTCGCGCGCAGACCAGCGCGGGCAGCAGCACCTACACGGCGCCCCAGCGGTTCGACTCCGGCTTCACCTCGGCGACCGCGGTCCAGGACCAGTGGGGCGGCATGCAGGTCTACGCGACCCGCAGCGACAACACCATCCACCACCGCTGGCAGGACTTCCTGAACGACGACACCGGTTCGAACGGCTGGTTCACTCCCTGGACCCAGCTGGGCGGCACCGCAATCCAGCTGGCTGTCGAGACCGGCTCCGACGGGCGCGCCGTGCTGGTCGCCATCAAGGAGGACGGCCTCCTCATCCAGCGCAAGATGACCGTCGCCAACGCCCAGACGGAGAGCGAGTGGGGTGGCGTGCTGCCGCTCGACGGCATCCTCGACTCCATCGACATGACCCGCAACCTCGACGGACGCCTGGCGATCTTCGGCACCAATCCCGACGGGCAGCTCTTTTGCCGCTGCGAGACCGCCGCCGGCAGCGGGACGTGGCGGTCCTGGGCCCAGATACCGACGCAGGCCGGCGCCACCACGCTGAGGATGCGCCACGTCTGCGCCGAGCGAAGCGGATCCGGGAGGATCGAGCTGTTCGCCGTCGACAACACGGGCACGCTGTACCGCTGCGAGCAGGGCAGTCCCGACAGCACCGACTGGTCCCCCTGGCAGGCCTGCGAGGTCAGGCTGCGCGCCACTCACACCTTCGGCGGGCTGTGAAAGGCCCGGCAGCACCCCGATCCGCCCCCGCTCTTCCGCATGAACGCGGGTGCCGGCCCCGCCGCCCAGCGGCGGGGCCCGCAAGACAACGGGGTGCGGCAAGGACGGACCACGACTTCGCAGCATGTGAAGCCCAACACCGAAGGAATCGACATGGCAATCTCCCGTCGCAGGATCCTGACAGCTGCCGGAGTGGCTGTGGTGGCCGCGGCCATCGACGTCGGAAGTCTGCGCGCCGTCGCCAGTGCCGCATCGCCGCCTCTGGGCACCGGTGCCGCATTCGGGCTCACCACTGTGGACCAGACGGTGCAGATCGGCCCCGACCTGGGCATGGGATACCACGGTGTGGCCGCCGGCCCCGGCGAACCGCACATCGTCCGAAACGACTTCACCCTCACCACCTCGCCACAGGTCACCCGGTCGCTGATCGCCTTCGCCCAGATGTCAGACCTGCACATCGTCGACGACCAGTCCCCGCTGCGCGTCGAGTGCCTCGACCGGCTCGCGGACGACGGACCTCCGCACTACAACTCGTATCCGACCGAATCGGCGTACCGCGCGCACGAATTCCTTTCGACGCAGTCGACCGACGCGATGTGCCGAGCCGTCCGGCAGGTCCTCCGCAGTCCGCGGACGAGCACACCGCTGGCCTTCACCGTCGTCACGGGCGACGCGGTCGACAACTGCCAGTACAACGAGTCGCGGTGGTACATCGACCTGCTCGACGGCAACACGGTGCGCCCGGACTCCGGTGACCTCACCGAGGACGAGAGCGTGGCGAGCGGCCAGTTCGGGACGGAAACCCACTACTGGCATCCGGAAGCACGGCAGACTCCGCCCGACAACAACGCCCTCCATGGCTTCCCGGTCGTGAGCGGTCTGCTGAAGAGCGCCCGAAGATCGTTCACGGCGACCGGGCTGGGCATGCCCTGGTACGCCGCGTACGGCAACCACGACGCGCTCGTCCAGGGCAACGTCCCGATCGACATTCTCCCCTTCGACCCGCTCAAGAGCATCGCCACCGGCTCCACCAAACTGACGGAGATCGAGGGAATCCCGGACGTCTTCGACAACACTGCGACGTACTACCTGGACCTGCTGAAGGACGTACTGACGGGCGAGTTCACCCTCCAGACCGCCCACGTGACGGAGGACCCGTCCCGGCGGCTGCTGGCGCGCAGCGACTTCATCGCCGAGCACTTCAACACCACCGGTGCCCCTCGCGGGCACGGGTTCAGGGCCGGCAGCGACCAGGCCTACTATGCGATTCCCCCGGGGTCGGACGACATGTTCCAGTTCCTGGTGCTGGACACGACCAACACCAGCGGCGGTGCCAACGGCGCCATCGACAAGGACCAGTGGAACTGGCTGAACACCCAGCTCAAGGCCAACAGCTCACGCTACGAACTCGACGACTCCGACGGCAGCCGGGCCAGGACGGTCGTCAACCAGCCCGGCGTGACCGACAAACTCATCGTCATCTGCTGTCATCACACGCTCGACTCCATGGACAACACGGACAGCGGGTCCCCGTACGGCGGCACGGAACTCCGCAACCTGCTGCTGCGCTTCCCGAACGTGATCCTGATGGTCGACGGCCACACGCACACCAACAACATCTGGGCTCACAAGTCCTCCTGGCCGTCCGTCATCGGCAACGGCTTCTGGGAGGTGAACACGGCCTCGCACATCGACTGGCCCGTCCAGAGCCGGATCTTCGAGATCGCCGAAGGCGGTGGCATCCTGTCGATCTTCACGACCATGGTCGACTCCGACGCACCGCTGTCGTGCGACGGGGACACCAGCACCCCCGCCGCACTCGCCTCGTTGGGACGCGAGCTGGCGGCCAACGACCTTCAGGCGGTGGCGGCCGGCATCGGCAAGCGCCGTGGAACAGCAGACGCCCGCAACACACAGCTGCTGCTCCCCGCTCCCTTCTCCCTGGCCGCCGGACGCGGCACGCCGCTTCCGAGCGCCGAGTGGCCGGTGGTTCGGCAGGGGGCGGGCGGTGAGCGGGTCAGAACCGCGCAGTACCTGCTCAACGCCCGGGGGTCCACGCTGAGCGTGGACGGCTCCTTCGGCCCGTCCACCGGCAGCGCGGTGCAGTCCTTCCAGTCCAGCCGCGGTCTGTCCGCCGACGGGATCGTCGGACCCGCGACCTGGCGGGCCCTCGCCGTTGTGGTGCAGCAGGGCAGCAGCGGGCCCGCGGTGACGGCGTTGCAGCGCCTGCTCAACGCCCACGGGACCGCGCTGAGCGTGGACGGCTCCTTCGGTTCGGCCACCGGCAGCGCGGTGCGGGCCTTCCAGTCCGCACACAGCCTGCCGGCCGACGCAGTCGTCGCGTCCACGACCTGTCTCTTTAAAACAAAAGACGCTGCCAACCACACATCAAAT
>NZ_JBHYKH010000234.1:11754-13590 GCF_042741275.1 Streptomyces sp. NPDC058964 | reverse complement strand
TCTCACCCCCCCCCCCCCCCCCGGGTCGGGCAGCCCGGTGTTCGCCGCGATCAGCGTCACCCGGGCGCCGCGCGCGGCGGCCGTACGGGCGAGGGCGTAGCCCTGCTTGCCGGAGGAGCGGTTGCCGAGGAAGCGGACCGGGTCGAGGGGCTCACGGGTGCCGCCGGCGCTGACGACGACGTGCCTGCCCTTCAGGTCCGGCTCGGTGACGCCCCGGGCCAGCACCCGGCGGCAGACCTCGAAGATCTCGGCGGGGTCGGGCAGGCGGCCCTTGCCGGTGTCGACCCCGGTGAGGCGGCCGACGGCCGGCTCGATGACGACCGCGCCCCGGCGGCGCAGCGTCGCCACGTTCTCCTGGGTGGCCGGGTGCTCCCACATCTCGGTGTGCATGGCCGGGGCGAAGACCACCGGGCAGCGGGCCGTGAGGAGCGTGTTGGTCAGCAGGTCGTCCGCGAGGCCGTGGGCGGCCCTGGCGAGCGTGTCGGCCGTGGCCGGGGCCACCACCACCAGGTCGGCGTGCTGGCCGATGCGGACGTGCGGGACCTCGTGGACGTCGTCCCAGACCTCGGTCGCAACGGGGTTGCCGGACAGGGCGGACCAGGTGGCGGCGCCGACGAAGTGCAGCGCGGACGCCGTCGGGACCACACGGACGTCGTGACCCGACTCCGTGAGCCTGCGCAGCAGTTCGCAGGCCTTGTAGGCGGCGATGCCGCCGCTGACCCCAAGAACGACCTTCGGCTTGTCCACCGTCTCTCCCCGGACTCGGCTCACGTGCGCCCGTCTCCGCCGCACGACTCCATGCTGCACCACCGCGGGGAACGACCCCCGCCACCCCCCGAGCAGACCACAGGCCCGGCAGTGTCGCTGCCGGGCCTGTGGATAAGCCAACTGCAATACGAAAGTGCTACTGCGCCGGACCCTCGATGGCCTCGGACGTCAGCAGACCCGCGTTGATCTCGCGCAGGGCGATCGAGAGCGGCTTCTCGTGGACGTGGGTGTCGACGAGCGGACCGACGTACTCGAGGAGGCCCTCGCCGAGCTGCGAGTAGTACGCGTTGATCTGGCGGGCCCGCTTGGCCGCGTAGATCACGAGGCTGTACTTCGAGTCGGTGGCCTCGAGGAGCTCGTCGATCGGCGGGTTGATGATGCCCTCGGGCGCGGTGATGGAAGAGGACACGCTCTACCTTCCGAAAGATGGGAAAAGATCAGACACAATCACACAACGTCCATCAAGGCTAGCAGCTCGCGAGCCACGTCCTCGACGGAGGTGTTGACCAGGGTCACGTCGAACTCCGGCTCGGCCGCCAGCTCGATCTTGGCCGCGTCCAGACGGCGTTCGATCACCTCGGGCGGCTCGGTGCCCCGGCCGGTGAGCCTGCGCACGAGCTCCTCCCAGGAGGGGGGAGCCAGGAACACGAGCTGGGCCTCCGGCATGGACTCGCGAACCTGCCGGGCGCCCTGGAGGTCGATCTCCAGGAGGACCGGCACCCCGGCCTCCAGGTGCTCCAGCACGGCCGCGCGCGGCGTGCCGTAGCGGTTGCCGGCGAACTCGGCCCACTCCAGCAGCTCGCCGTTGGCGATCAGCTTGTCCATCTCCTCGTCGGTGACGAAGAAGTAGTGGACTCCGGGCTTCTCGCCGGGGCGGGGCTTGCGGGTGGTCGCCGACACCGAGAGCCAGACCTCGGGGTGTTCCTTGCGCATATGGGCGACGAGGGGGGGGGTGGGGGCCCCCCGGGGGGGGGGGGGGACGGGGCCCGCCCGGGCGGCCGGCCGGGGGGCGGGGGGGGGGGCGCCCGCGCTTGTTGAGAGTGGGGGAGTAACAAAAAACCAGTGCCA
>NZ_JBHYKH010000234.1:7875-11744 GCF_042741275.1 Streptomyces sp. NPDC058964 | reverse complement strand
TGGGGTCGTTTTTTTTTGAACCCCCCCCGGGTGCGCGGGCGGCGGGGGCGCCCCCCGGGGGCGCTCGCCCCCCGGGGGGCGCCCCCCCCCCCCCCACAGCCGCGGACGTACGTCCGGGGGCTCGGGGGTCGTCCCCCGGAATGTTGCAGCCATGCGGCGATTATTCCAGCAATCCCGGTATGCCCGGGACTCAGGATCCGGTGCTGCCGAACTCGCGCTCCAGGGAGGCGATCTGGTTGGAACCGAGGCCACGCACGCGACGGCTCTCGGAGATACCGAGTCGCTCCATGATCTGCTTGGCGCGGACCTTGCCCACGCCCGGCAGGGACTCGAGCAGGGCGGAGACCTTCATCTTGCCGATGACGTCGTTCTCCTGGCCCTGCTTGATGACCTCATGGAGAGAGGCGCCGGAGTGCTTGAGTCGATTCTTGACCTCGGCCCGCTCCCGGCGAGCCGCGGCGGCCTTTTCGAGCGCGGCTGCGCGCTGTTCAGGGGTAAGGGGCGGAAGAGCCACGCCTACGTCACCTCGGATGTCGAACTGTCGGATACGGACCGGTGAGGAACCTAGTCGCCCCACACCTGGGGAGCCACGAGCAACACGCTTGCCCGTTCTCCCCCACTACCTGAAGGGTGCGGGGGTGCTCCCACTGCTCGGAGACTAGCGGTCGAGGCCGCCAGAGTCAGCGAGAACAGCGGAAAAGTCCTGGTCAGCCTCCGTCAGGCCGGACATTTCAGACATACTGCCCCGGATTTGAGGATGTATTCAGACTCAAGTCGTCCCGGCGGCACTCGCCGGGACAGTGTTCGGACACATTTCCGAGACCGGACGGAGACTCATCGGAGGACTCAGGCCGCGGTCACGGCCGTCCGGATCTCCTCCGCGAAGCGATCCGCGGCCGCGCGCAGGGCGCCGGCATCCGGACCGTGACGAAGAACACCCCGGCTGACGTTCGGCACGACGTTGCGCACCGCGGGCCCGAAGACCCCGGGAAGATCCGCCGGCGTCGCCCCCTGGGCGCCGATGCCCGGCGCGAGGAGGGGCCCGTTGATGTCCAGGTCGTACGAGGACAGATCGCCGAGCGTGGCGCCGACGACCGCGCCGAAGGAGCCCATGGGCTCCTCCCCCGCGTTCTCGGCGGCCAGGTGGGCCAGCATCGTCGCGCCCACGGTGCGCCCGCCGGGCCGCACGGCGTGCTGCACCTCGCCGCCCTCCGGGTTGGAGGTCAGCGCCAGCACGAACAGGCCCGCGCCGCTCTCCCGCGCCAGCACGACGGCCGGGCTCAGCGAGCCGTAGCCGAGGTAGGGCGAGACGGTCAGGGCGTCCGAGAACAGCGGGGAGTCCTTGTGCAGGAAGGCCTCGGCGTAGGCCGCCATGGTCGAGCCGATGTCGCCGCGCTTGGCGTCCATGACGACCAGGGCGCCGGCCGCCCGCGCCTCCTCGACGGACTTCTCCAGGACGGCGAGCCCGCGCGAGCCGAAGCGCTCGAAGAACGCGCTCTGCGGCTTGAGCACGGCGACCCGCCCGGCCATCGCCTCGACGACCGTGCGACTGAACCGCTCCAGGCCCGCGACGTCGTCGTTCAGCCCCCACTCGGCGAGCAGCGAGGCGTGCGGGTCGATGCCGACGCACAGCGGGCCGCGCTCGTCCATGGCGCGGCGCAGTCGTGCACCGAAGGGTTCGAGAGCGCTCATGCGGTCTTCCCTGCCTTCTTTACGTCGGCGCCGACCGCGTCGGCGAGGGTGGCGTACGGGCTCGTGCGCAGACGCGCGGCGAGCCCCTTGTGGATCGCGCGGCCCCAGAAGGGCCCCTCGTAGATGAAGGCGCTGTAGCCCTGGACCAGCGTGGCGCCCGCCAGGATGCGCTGCCAGGCGTCCTCGGCGGTCTCGACGCCACCGACGCCCACCAGGGTGATCCGGTCGCCCACACGCGCGTACAGGCGGCGCAGGACCTCCAGGGAGCGGGCCTTGAGCGGAGCGCCGGACAGCCCTCCCGTCTCCTTGACCAGGGCGGCCTCTGACCTCAGGCCGAGCCCCTCGCGCGCGATGGTGGTGTTCGTGGCGATGATCCCGTCCAGGCCGAGCTCGACGGCCAGGTCGGCGACCGCGTCGACGTCCTCGTCCGCGAGGTCCGGCGCGATCTTCACCAGGAGCGGGACCCGGCGCCGGGACACCGTGCGGTCGGCGGCCTCGCGCACGGCGCTCAGCAGCGGGCGCAGCGCCTCGGTCGCCTGCAGGTTGCGCAGCCCCGGCGTGTTCGGGGAGGAGACGTTGACGACCAGGTAGTCGGCGTAGGGGGCCAGCCGCTCGGTCGACTTCACGTAGTCGCCCACGGCCTCCGCCTCCGGGACGGCCTTGGTCTTGCCGATGTTCACGCCCACGACGGTCCTGAAGACCGGCTCACGGCTCGCGAGGCGGGCGGCGACGGCGAGGGAGCCGTCGTTGTTGAAGCCCATCCGGTTGATCAGCGCCCGGTCCTGGACGAGGCGGAACAGCCGCTTCCTGGGGTTGCCGGGCTGCGGCTCGCCCGTCACCGTGCCGATCTCGACGTGGTCGAAGCCCAGCATCGACATCCCGTCGATGGCGACCGCGTTCTTGTCGAAACCGGCGGCGAGTCCGAAGGGGCCGTGCATCCGGAGCCCGAAGGCCTCCGTGCGCAGCTCCTTGTACCTGGGCGCGAGGGCGGCCGCGACGAAGGTGCGCAGCACCGGGACGCGGACGGCGAGGCGGATCCACCGGAAGGCGAGGTGATGGGCCTGCTCCGGGTCCATCCGTTTGAAGACCAGACGGAAGAAAAGCTTGTACATGTAAGTGTCCTCATGACGAGGGGGACACCGTTTCCGATGTCCCCCTCGGGCTGCTAGTCGCGGGCCGCGGTCAGGTGTTCCGCGTGTTCCTGGAGCGAACGCACGCCCACGTCGCCGTGGTTGAGGGCGTCGATGCCCTGGACCGCGGCGGCGAGCGCCTGCACCGTCGTCAGGCAGGGCACGGACCGTGCGACGGCCGCCGTACGGATCTCGTAGCCGTCGAGGCGACCGCCGGTGCCGTACGGGGTGTTGACGATCAGGTCGACCTCGCCGTCGTGGATGAGCTGGACGATGGTCCGCTCACCGTTCGGGCCGACGCCCTCGGACTGCTTGCGCACGATCGTGGCGTGGATGCCGTTGCGCTTGAGGACCTCGGCCGTGCCGGACGTGGCCAGCAGCTCGAATCCGTGCGCGACCAGTTCACGGGCCGGGAAGATCATCGACCGCTTGTCCCGGTTGGCGACCGAGATGAACGCCCGGCCCTTCGTCGGCAGCGGGCCGTAGGCACCCGCCTGGGACTTGGCGTAGGCGGTGCCGAAGACGGAGTCGATGCCCATGACCTCGCCGGTGGAGCGCATCTCCGGGCCGAGCACGGTGTCCACGCCCCGGCCTTGGATGTCGCGGAACCGCGACCACGGCATGACCGCCTCCTTGACGGAGATCGGCGCGTCGAACGGCAGCTCGCCGCCGTCGCCGTGGGCCGGCAGCAGCCCCTCGGCGCGCAGCTCCGCGATGGTCGCGCCCAGGGAGATCCGGGCGGCGGCCTTGGCCAGCGGGACCGCGGTCGCCTTCGAGGTGAAGGGGACGGTGCGGGACGCGCGCGGGTTGGCCTCCAGGACGTACAGGATGTCCCCGGCCATCGCGAACTGGATGTTGATCAGGCCCCGGACGCCGACGCCCTTGGCGATGGCCTCGGTGGAGGTGCGCAGGCGCTTGATGTCGAAGCCGCCCAGCGTGATCGGCGGCAGCGCGCACGCGGAGTCACCGGAGTGGATGCCGGCCTCCTCGATGTGCTCCATGACGCCGCCGAGGTAGAGCTCCGCGGCGGGGGGCACTGGGGCGCGG